>JAFOGM010000035.1 GCA_017386805.1 Bacillota bacterium | reverse complement strand
GGCCGTCTGCCCGATGACCGCCATCCCTGCGGTATTGACCACGTAAAGAAATTCTTCCGGTTCCAGCGAAGTACGGAAACCAGGAATGGACACCATCTTATCCACCGTAACCCCGGTGAATCCCAGGCCGCGGCCGGACATCTTAGCAATAGGTACGCCGCAAGCGGCTGCCAGAGGCGCCACGATCAGCGTGGTCTTGTCGCCAACACCGCCGGTACTGTGTTTATCCACCTTGATTCCGGGAATCTCTGACAGATCCACGGTCTCCCCGGATCGACGCATGGCATCGGTGAGCCAGAAGGTTTCTTCTTCATCCAACCCACGGAAAAAGATGGCCATCAGAAGAGCCGATGCCTGATAATCTTTGATCACATCGTTTGTATAGCCTTCGATGAAGAATTCAATTTCCTCTCTGGTCAGCTTTCCTCCGTCCCGTTTCTTCGCTATGAGTTCATACATAGTCATAGGTTCGTCCCCCTTTATATGAAACTTCAAACCCGTAATTTACTTCAGGATCCGATCCAGGAAGCTCTTCCCTGTGGCAGTCGCTTCCACGCCCAAATAATCACAAACAGTCGCTCCGATATCTGCGAACGTACTTCCCGTTCCCAGATCCACACCTGCTTTTACATTTTTACCGTATACCAGAAGCGGAACGTATTCTCTGGTATGATTCCAGCCTTCGTGAATCGGATCGTTTCCATGGTCCGCGCAGATCATCAGAATGTCATCTTCTTTCATGGCCGCGAAAATTTCCGGAAGTCTGGCATCGAATTCCTCCAGACAGTACCCGTATCCCTGGGGATCGCGGCGATGACCGTACAGCGAATCAAAATCCACCAGATTTGTGAAAATCAGACCGCCAAAATCTTTCTTCAGTCCGGTGATGGTGTGATTCACTCCGTCCATATTATCCTTATTATGCAAGGCTTCTGTCACACCGTGACCATCGAACAGATCTTCGATCTTACCCACAGCAAACACGGTTTGACCGGCTTCCTTCACCAGATCCATCATGGTCTTTCCCGGCGGAGCCACTGCGTAGTCCTTGCGGTCAGAGGTCCGGCGATAACCGCCGTTTTCTTCCACGTAAGGACGGGCAATCACACGGCCTACCTGCCAGGGTCCGGTCAGAAGTTCCCTTGCGATCTCACAGCATTCATACAGCTTTTCCAGAGGGATCACCGCTGTATTGGCTGCGATCTGAAAGACGCTGTCTGCAGACGTATAAACGATCAGCTTTCCAGTGGACTTCTGTTCTTCTGCATATTTTTCGATGATCTCCGTTCCGGAAGAAGCATAGTTCCCGATGGTTCCCAAACCGCAGCGACGTTCAAACTCTTCGATGAATTCCTTCGGGAATGTTTCAAAGGTCTGGAACGGTTCCGCTACGTACAAACCGCCGATTTCCCAGTGGCCGGTGATGGTATCCTTCGCATCGGCAGCTTCTGCCAGACGGCCATAGGCGCCCTTAGGCGCAGCCGCCGGATCCACACAGCCGATTCCTTCAATATTCCCCAAGCCCATGGCTTTCAGGTTGTGGATCTGCCAACCACCCAGTTTTTCCATTTCTCTGGCGATATGGTCAATGGTATGGGCCCCTTTATCTCCGTACTGGTCCGCATCCGGAAGTTCTCCGCAGCCCAGGCTGTCCAGTACAATGACAATTGCTCTTTTCATAACCGATCCTCCTTTCCCGCTACAAGATCCGCAGCGGTGTACACTCCAGCTTATCGCAGGAGGTCAGAATATATTCGATTCCATTTTTGTATCCCTGGAAACCATTTTTGTATGCCTCTCTTCCGTGAAGGTGACCGTACACCACCTTGGAAACACCGTACTGTTCAAACAGTTCCGTAAAACCGCTGTCCATGTGGTGTTCATTGGTAGGTGGATAATGAAGAATGCCAATGCGGATTTTCTTTCGTTCCGGATCCTTCCGCTCCATATCGTCCAGGGATAATTTCAATCGTCCCAATTCACGTTCATAGATTTTTTTATCATCCTGACCAAAGCCATCGGAGCCGGGACAAACCCAGCCTCTGGTTCCGGCCACCATAAAATCCTCTGCCTCATAGCTGACATTCTGAACGAAGTGAATGGTTTCAAACAGCTTGGAAAGCTTCGACAAAGACGCCCACCAAAGATCGTGGTTTCCCTTGACCATGTACTTCGTCCCCGGAAGGCTTTCGATCCAGTTTAAATCATCCATGGCTTCTTCCAGCTTCAATCCCCAGGACATATCTCCCGGAAGGATCACATGGTCTTCTGGCTTCACCAGGTCCATCCAGCGGGCTTTTACACGCTCCGCATGGTTGGTCCAGGCTCCGCCAAAGATGTCCATGGGCTTTTCCACATTCAAGGCCAGATGTAAATCACTTATCACAAATACGCTCATTCGAACGTTTCCTCACTTTCTATGGTTTCCAGTTCTCCCAATCCGTATCCACTGAAGATCCGACTGGTTTCCGCTTCCGGAAGGGCCGTCACATCTCTCAGCTGACGCTGGATCTTTCTCGTCCGGACGCCTACCAGCTTATCCAGTTCCGAATTGGCCTGATTCAGTCGCTGCTGCGCAGCTGCCAGTACCGTTCCGAACTTATCAAATTCCGTCTTCACCGCACCCAGGACATCCCAAACCTGGCTGGATCTCTTCTGGATAGCCAGCGTCTGGAAACCCATCTGCAGGCTGTTCAAAAGAGCTGCCATGGTGGTAGGTCCGGCGATATTGATCTTATAATCCCTCTGCAGCGTTTCCACCATTCCTCTGCGCACAGCTTCCGCATAGATGCTTTCCACCGGCAGGAACATGATGGCAAAGTCCGTGGTATAGGGAGGTTCCACATATTTGTCATGGATATCCTTCGCAAAGGACTTCAGCTTGGCTTCAAACAGTTTTCCAGCCTCGTTGATCAAAGCCCCATCGCCCTGTTCATAGGCTTCCGCCAGCTTTCCATAGGTATCCGAAGGGAACTTGGCATCGATGGGTAAATACACCGGCTGTTCTCCATCCCCCGGCAGCCGTACCGCAAATTCCACGCGTTCGCGGCTTTGCGGACGGGTGGCGATGTCGGTATCGTATTGCTGCGGCGACAGGATCTGTTCCAAAATCGCACTGAGCTGGATTTCTCCTAAAATACCGCGTGTTTTTACATTGGAAAGAACCTTCTTCAAATCCCCCACGCCGTTGGCCAGGGTCTGCATTTCTCCCAGTCCTTTGTATACCTGTTCCAGACGGTCGCTGACCAGCTGGAAGGATTGACCGATACGGTCTTCCAGCGTCTTCTGCAGTTTTTCATCCACGGTGTCGCGGATCTCTTCCAGGCGTTTTTCGTTGTCCGCCTGAATTCGGGTCAGGCGGTTTTCCATGGTCTGGCGCATATACTCCAGTTTCTGTTCATTCTGCATCTGACCGGTGACCATCAAATCGCCCATGCCTTTGAAGCTGACCTGTGTGTACTGCATCAGTTCCTGGCGGCTGGATTTCAGCTCCTCCGCCATTTCTTTCTGACTGTCCCGCAGCTGACGACGCAGTTCCACCACCTGAAACAGACAGATGGCTGCTACAATCACCGCGATCAGTGTCAGGATCATTCCCAAATCCAAAGTAAATTCCATAACGTTTCTCTCTTCCCAATCTCTCGTTCCCGGCCATCGCCAGGAAGCTATAATTAGTTATATTATACCACACTCTCCTCCGACGGAAAACATCCGTTCGCTTCTTCCCAATAAAAAACTGCGCCAACTGAAATAGTCAGCGCAGTCCTATGCGTCAGCAGGCTGCCGCGGCAACCGCCTTAGCGGCTTGCCAGAGCCTTTTCTCTCTGTTCTGCGATGTAGTCATCGTAGGTGCAGAGACGGTCGATCAGCTTACCGTCAACGAATTCCATGATTCTGTTGGCGATGGTCTGAATGAATTCGTGGTCGTGAGAAGCGAACAGTAAGTTGCCCTTGAAATCGATCAGGCCGTTGTTGACAGCGGTGATGGATTCCAGGTCCAGATGGTTGGTGGGCTGATCCAGAACCAGTGCGTTGGATCCGTACAGCATCATTCTGGACAGCATGCAGCGAACCTTTTCGCCCCCGGACAGAACCTTAACGGGCTTGAATACGTCGTCACCGGAGAACAGCATTCTTCCCAGGAAACCTCTCATGAAGGTTTCGGTGGTTTCTTCGGTGTACTGGCTCAGCCACTGAACCAGGTTCAGGTCGCAGTCGTTGAAGAATTCGGAGTTGTCCATGGGGAAGTAGGAAGTGGTGATGGTAGTACCCCACTTGAAGGTACCTTCGTCCGGTTCCATTTCTTCCATCAGGATCTTGAACAGAGTGGTGTTAGCGATTTCGGATTCACCTACGAAAGCAATCTTATCGCCCTTATTCACACGGAAGGATACGTTATCCAGAACCTTAACGCCATCGATGGTCTTGGACAGACCTTCTACGGTCAGGATTTCCTTACCTGCTTCGCGGTCCATGGTGAAGCCAACGAAGGGATAACGACGGCTGGAAGCCGGCATTTCTTCTACAGTCAGCTTATCCAGCAGCTTTCTTCTGGAAGTTGCCTGCTTGGACTTGGACTTGTTAGCGGAGAATCGCTGAATAAAGTTCTGCAGTTCCTTGATCTTTTCTTCGTTCTTTCTGTTCTGGTCTCTCATCATTCTCTGGATCATCTGAGAAGATTCGTACCAGAATTCGTAGTTACCTACGTACATCTTGATCTTACCGTAGTCTACGTCAACGATGTTGGTACATACGGTGTTCAGGAAGTGACGGTCATGGGATACAACGATCACAGTTCCTTCGTATTCCAGCAGGAAGTCTTCCAGCCAGTCGATCGCCTGGATGTCCAGACCGTTGGTCGGTTCGTCCAGCAGGATGATGTCCGGCTTACCGAACAGAGCCTGTGCCAGCAGTACCTTAACCTTTTCCTTTTCCATCAGGGTGTCCATACCGCTGTACAGGATATCATTGGACAGACCCAGGCCCTGGATCAGACGGCTGACGTCGGATTCAGCTTCCCAACCGTTCATTTCTGCGAATTCACCTTCCAGTTCAGAAGCACGGATACCGTCTTCATCGGTGAAATCTTCCTTGCAGTACAGCGCATCTTTTTCCTTCATGATGTCGTACAGACGCTTGTTACCCATGATAACGGTGTCCAGTACGGTGTATTCTTCGAATGCGAAGTGGTCCTGCTTCAGAACGGACATGCGCATCTGCGGCGGCATGGTCACAGAACCGGTGGACGGTTCCAGATCTCCGGACAGGATTCTCAGAAATGTGGACTTCCCTGCACCGTTAGCACCGATGATACCGTAGCAGTTTCCCGGTGTGAACTTCAGGTCTACGTCCTTGAACAGCGGCTGACCGCTGAAGTTTAAGCTGACGTTAGTAACTGTAATCAAAGCTCTTTTCCTCCTAAATCATTGTTTCGGCAACCGCCATTCTGGCCGGTCGCTCTCTATGTGGCAAACCCGCCGGTTCCCGTCGGGTCTCTAACTGCGATAGTTTTTCACAATAAAATGTACATCGACCGAAGCCGATGTACATAGACCATATTATATTAACATGTAACGATTGAAATTGCAAGGGATTTCAAGTCTTTATTTTGCTTTTCTGAAGTTCAGAACCACAGTCACTGCCACAAAGACAGCAGATAAAACCAAAACGATGTCGGTTACATCGAATCCTACATTTTCATTTCTTCCCACTTCCGTAGGTTCGACCCATTCCTCGCCTTCTTCGATCCCGCCCTCCGGAGTATCAACGAAAATTACATCGCCCTTTTCCGAAGCTTGATTTCCAATGAATTTGGTGTGATGGATATCTCTTCCCAACTCATCGTTGTAGTCAACTGCGTTCATAGCAGCATTCTGGCCAACATAAGCCGCGCCACCGTGGACCAGTGCAGTGTTTTCATCCACAATACAACCGTATAATGTCACCTGCGCCTGATCATTCACCGCCAACGCGCCACCATTTTCCCAAGCAGTATTATCAGCAAAGTTGGACAGGTAGATTTCTGTCTTTTTTCCTGCGTCGCCGCCCACATACAGGGCCCCACCATTTCCATCTGCAGCGTTATTGCCTAAAGTACAGGTGGCAACATTCACCTCTGCATCCACAACTGCCACAGCACCGCCGTTTTCTCCGGCTTGATTTCCTGTGAACTGGGAATTGGTCACATCCAAGGAACCGTTATGTACATAAACAGCACCGCCATTATGTTCCGTTGTACAATTGCGGAAGGTGGATCCGATCACCGTAATGGCAGTGCGTTCCGCTTCGATGGCTGCTCCGTTGCTGTCATCTTCCAGATTGGTGAAGATGCAATTATCCACAAGAAGTTCTTCACAACCTTCCACATAGATGGCTGCACCG
>JAFOGM010000349.1 GCA_017386805.1 Bacillota bacterium | reverse complement strand
TTCTATTTCTAGTTACTTCGTAATGCATAAGTTCCTCACTTCAACAAGCCTTCCAGTCGTACCAGACGTTCCAGATCATCCTTCACGTAAGCCGACGGCGCCAGATGATAGTCGTAATCCAAACAATCACCCCAGTCCGTACGACAGGGCGAGATGACCACTTCCGACAAGCGGTTCAGCGTCAGCTTCCGTTCGTAGCGATCCTGATACTCCCGTTCCAGCGCTTCCAGAAGATCTCTGGCGTTTTCCAGACAAGTCATGGAGTAATGGTATACCGCATCCTTCGGTGCATCGCTGACGTACCAGGGTGTCGCGTAGGGCAGGATCATATTGGCAGAGTTTAATAAGTTCGCTCTCATCTTCACGGGGCGATCCACCGTATCTCCGCCGATGAAGGGATAGATCGAGGATTCCACGAACCAGGCCTTTAGGTTGGGAAGGTAGTACACGCTCTCCACCTTGCGCTTCTGGATGGCCATCAGATCCTTCCCTGTTCCGGAAAGAACTCCCACCACCAGACGATCCACCGGGAGGCCTTCCGCCTTGAACAAGGGATCCAGCGCCTTCATACGGTGACCCTTATGCAGGATATCGTCCACCAGAATAACGTCTCTGTTGAAGGCCCGAATGGTACGGATCTGATTGGGCAGAGGAGAATAATTGGGGTATTTGGTGATCACAAAGTTCTTCAGGTCGGTGGTCATGACACGTTCCGTATGCAGCGTCTTCGTTACCGTGTTGGGAATGGCAACCCCACGCAAAATCTTACCGAAGGGTACGCACATATCCTTCCCCAGCTGGCGTACCGGAAGAGGTTCCGCCGGAACACCGTTGGCTTTGGTGATCAGTTCCACCATGCGTCCATGCATCACAGAGGCATGGAAGGACAGGACAAGATTTCCGGGATAGAACCGGGTCATGGCCTTCTGCAGGCGGTGATGGGCCTTATCGATAGCCGCAATCACTCTCGGGGCTTCGTTGAACGGCGCCTTCAGGGAAGTAGCAATGTTCTTGAACACCACCAGGGGCTGTTTCATATCTACGGCAAACACCGGCCGTCCGGCCGCTGCTTCTTCCAGAGCCACAAAGCCCTGACGTTCCAGCAGTTCCACCGTGGCAGCGTCGGCCAGGTGGTACTTGGGACTGAAGACGCAGTAGGTGAAGTCCCGTGAGAGAGCGTGAGCGATTGCCTCGGTCAGCATCAGCTGGCCGCGCTCTTTCACATCGGTCTTTCCGAAGCGATACAGACCCTGGATCAGGACGATCTTTCCGGAGGTGTGGTTGCGGATATATTCCACAACAGCGGTATTTTTGAATTCTTCGTAGAGTTCCGACGTGGTCAGGCCGCGGAATACAGCAGCGCCTAACAGGCGTTCGCCCTCACGGCTGTCCCACAGAAGCACGGCACCGGAGCGCTGCAGGGAGTCTTCCAGAGCCTTCGCTTCATCGTAATGCTGCGGAATGTGTTCCATCAGCAGGCGGATCACCTCTGCGGTGCAGCGCTTCCGCACTTCCAGACGAACGGAACGATTCTGCAGGACCGGCTTGAATTCCGGTTCGCGAAGATACAGGTTGTTTTCGTAAATATAATTCTGAACCACCGGATCCACCAGATTGGAGATGTCGCGGTTTCGGTCCACATTGTCACGGATTCGGGTGGAACTGATATCCATGAGGTTTTCCGGAAGTTCCAGAACGCTTACCTTTCCGGAAATGATGGATTCATAGTCCATTTCCACACCAAATCTCTGGAAAATCACATGATTCATGGTCTGAACCGACCAGGGCTGAGGTTCTGCCTTATAGGAAGAGGCGTTCTTCACTACGTCGGCACCTACGGCCAGATACAGTTCTTTTCCCGGGAATAATTCATGGAGCTTTCGCAGATTGTCCGGGTTTGCAATGTTCACCGGAAGGTCGTCCGGGAAGATGAAGATATTTTCCTCATTGGCCACCGTCATTTCCATGATCTGCTTACGGATCATGCGGGGCTGTGTCTTCTTGGACCAGGAGAATTCGTCCAGTGCCAGATAGACCATAAAGCCCATATCTCTCAGCGCCGTGGCAATCCCCTTATGGCTCAGAGAGAAGGGGTCGAAGGTCCCCGGGAAGAAGGCAACTTTCGCCGGTTCCGCAATCTGGAACTTTCCATGTTCAAAGAGATAATCGTTGATGAATCGATAAATCTGATTCAGCGATGCCGCATTGTTGAAGAGAGCCAGCTGATCTTTTTCCTGACCCGGGATCGTAGTTACGATCTTTTTGTAAGTCAGGCGGAACAGCGCCAGCTTTTCCTTTTCCGATAACATCGGCGCGGAGAACAATACCTGTCCAATCACCAGGAAGGCTTCCTGGCTGACGGATTCGTTGTAATTGGCCAGACCGCCCAGCAGAAGACCGATCATCTGCTTTGCACGTTCTTCATAGGCTTCCGTCGACTCTTCGGTTTCAAAGCGGCTGCGATATTCCCCAT
>JAFOGM010000034.1 GCA_017386805.1 Bacillota bacterium | reverse complement strand
GCGGAGATGGAAGTACGCAGAGTGATTGCTACCTTTTCGAAACCGAACTTGTCAGCCAGCTGCTTTGCAACGGATTTATATGCTGCATGGTCCAGCTTACCGCCGTAGATATCGGTGTTTTCTGCTTCGATACCGAATACGTCCTTAGCGTCTTCTTCGTTGGAGATGCAAACGTCAACATACTGGCACAGGTCGGTCATGGCTTCACGGGCTTCTGCGCGGGTCCACAGCTTACCTCTGTAGTCCAGGTCGCAGGAGATCTTCACGCCCTTCGCCTTAGCAGCCTTACAAGCGTCCTTGCAGATTTCAACCACGTTGGGGCCCAGTGCCGGGGTGATACCGGTGAAGTGGAACCATTCAGCGCCATCGAAAATCTTATCCCAGTCGAAGTCTTCTCTGGAAGCTTCCTGGATTGCGGAGTGAGCTCTGTCGTAAATGCATACGGAACCTCTCTGAGAAGCGCCCTTTTCCAGGAAGTAGATACCAACACGGTCACCGCCGCGGGTGATCATGGAAGTATCAACGCCGAAGTAACGCAGAGAGTCTACGGCAGCCTGACCGATGGCATGCTTCGGCAGCTTGGTAACGTAAGCAACGTCCATACCGTAGTTTGCTAAGGAGACAGCAACGTTGGCTTCGCCGCCGCCAAAGGTAGCCTGCATCTGATCGTTCTGGAAGAAACGATAGTAGCCGTTGGGAGCCAGACGCAGCATAATTTCACCAAAAGTAATGATTTTAGCCATAATAGAAATCTCCTTTCAAATCATATCGCTTATTTCTTTACCAGATGGATCGCAAAGCCGCCGATCTGGCCCTTGATATAAATTGCCTTTGTATTTCCCTTAGCGTCGGTCTTTCTGGTGGATTCGTCGAATTCCACACCCTGACGGCCCAGATGATAGATCGCACGATCTACATTGTTGGTACCGATAGCCAAATGACCGTTGTCGCCCAGGAAGGGAGCCTTCATGCATTCTACTGCAGTACCGGCAAAGATGCTGGAGTTGCCCGGCTTATAGGGGAAGCCGAACAGTGCGCAGAGAGCCTTCGCGGTGGCAGAGGCTTCTTCTTCGTTGGCGCAGTTGATGCCCAGATGATGGATGGAGAAGCCCAGCATGGTCTTTACAGCATCCTTACAGATGCGGGTGATTTCATCCCACTGTTCTGCTTCGATCAGTTCTTTCTTTACCATCCAGGTACCGCCGCAGGCAACGATCTGGTCGAAGGACAGGTAATCCATCAGGTTCTTGGTGTTGACACCGCCGGTGGGCATCCACTTCAGTGTCTTATAGGGGCCGGCCAGAGCTTTCAGCTTCTTGACGCCGCCATTATCTTCAGCAGGGAAGAACTTTACAACTTCCAGACCCAGAGCCATGGCCTGTTCCATTTCACCGCCGGTAGCGGTACCGGGCAGCATCAGAGCGCCCTTTTCCAGACCGTACTTTACGGTTTCCGGATTGAAGCCGGGGCTGACGATGAACTGCGCACCTGCATTCAGTGCACGATCCAGCTGATCCTTGGTCAGAACGGTACCGGCACCCAGGATCATGTCCGGAACTTCTGCAGCGATGGCCTTCATGGCATCTTCTGCGGCAGCGGTACGGAAGGTGATTTCGGCAACGGGAAGGCCGCCTTCCACTAAAGCTTTGGCCAGAGGAACTGCTTTGGAAGCATCTTCAATGGCAATAACGGGAACGATCCCGATCTTGGAAATAGTCTGAAGAATTTCATTCATAATATCATCCTCCTGCAAGAGTATTTATTAAGGGGAGAAGATACTTTGTACGAAAGTATCCCATCTTTATTATACATCTTGTATACTAGAATTCAAGAGGGAAAATTCAAAAAACTACAGTTTTCAAAGAAAAAAGACGCTCTGTGGGAGCGTCTTGAATTGTTGTGATTAGAATACGGAGGACTGGCGGTCCTTGGCCTTATTTCCTGCATGTTCGCAGATGAAAGCCCAGATCTGTTCGTAGCGTCTTTCGTTGAACTGGGAAATCAGGAAGGGCTTGTCCTTCTTGATATATAACGCGATGCAGTTGCTGAGGCGATAAGCAGCTTCCATATCGGCCCAGGTGCATTCCGCCTGTTCTTCTTCGCTGTAGATTTCAAAGCCATCGTCGGTCATGTTCACCAGATAGTCGTCGATGACAGCTCCTCTGGGAGCGTAGTGGGTGTTTTCCTTCATGATCTTACGGAAGGTGTTGAAGTAGATCATGGGGAAAGCAATAGCCACGATGCCTGCGGTCACAGCCAGCAGCAGCAGACGCATCATATATAAAGTGGCAGCCAGAGTGATGAAGACCACACCGACGAAAGCGGGGAAGATCCAGCGCTTCTTCAGCATGAAGGTATCGAACTTGGCGAAGTTGATGTAGATCTCCGGAGTGATCTTGGTCTGTACGGTAAATTTATATTTTTCTCTTGCTTTGTTTTTCATTAAATGCTCCTTCTGACGACCTCCGAAGAAGCCGTGTAATCATAGTCTCTTAGGTATTATATCTGTG
>JAFOGM010000348.1 GCA_017386805.1 Bacillota bacterium | reverse complement strand
TTTAACTTAGGTAAGGCTGGTGCTTATGTTCTGTCCAAGGATAAGGGCTCCGAACGACCGGTGGTCCTGATCGGTAAGGATACCAGAATCTCCGGCGATATGCTGGAAGATGCACTCAGTGCAGGGATCCTGGCCATGGGCGGAAATGTGATCAAAGTTGGCGTGCTGCCGACTCCGGCCATTGCGTACCTGGTAAGACAGTACAAGGCAGATGCGGGTGTTGTAATCTCGGCATCTCACAATCCCTTCGAATTCAATGGAATCAAGTTCTTCAACGGCGAAGGCTTCAAGCTGGACGATGCTCTGGAAAACGAAATCGAAGACATCATCCTGGACGGTGTGGATGTAAGCAGCCACATCACCGGCGATAAGCTGGGCCGCGTTCTGGAAGCTGGCGAAGATGCGCTGGCGTTATACGCAGAATTCCTGAAGAGCACCATCGACGTGAGCCTGGAAGGTATGAAGCTGGCAATCGACTGCGCCAACGGCGCGTCTTACAAGGTTGCGGAAAAGGTATTCCGCGAACTGGGTGCTGAGGTGACCGTGATCGGAAATCAGCCGGACGGAATCAACATCAATGCAAAGTGTGGTTCCACTCATCCGGAACAGCTGCAGGAGCTGGTAAAGGAAATCGGTGCGGACATCGGTTTGGCCTTTGACGGCGACGCTGACCGTCTGATTGCCGTGGACGAAAACGGAAACGTGATCGACGGTGACCGCGTGATCTTCATCTGTGCACAGATGCTGAAGGCTGCTGGTCAGCTGGTGGATGACAAGGTGACCGTAACCGTTATGAGTAACCTGGGCTTCCACAAGACCTGTAAAGAACACGGTATGAAGGTGGATGTGACCACCGTAGGTGACCGTTACGTTCTGGAATCCATGCTGAAGACCGGTTGTGTCATCGGCGGTGAACAGTCCGGCCACATCATCTTCCTGAACCACACCACCACTGGTGACGGTGTACTGTCTGCATTGCAGCTGCTGCAGGCCATCAAGACCATGGGAAAGGTTCCCTCTGTTCTGGCCGAGCAGATGCCCATCTACCCGCAGGTTCTGATCAATGCGAAGATCAAGAATGAAAACAAGAAGAAGTATATGGAACATCCGGAGATCGCTGCTGAAATCAAGCGCATGGAAGAAGCCATGGCTGGAGAAGGCCGCGTTCTGATCCGTCCCTCCGGTACCGAACCGCTGGTTCGCGTTATGCTGGAAGGCACCAACCAGGAACAGATCACCGTACTGGCAAAGGCCCTTGCGGAAATGATCACCAAGTACATGGGTTAATGTAATCGATATTTCAACAAAGAAACCGGGAGAGCACTCTCACTAGGTCCTCGGCCTTCGGCCTGCGGAATCGTTCGAGTGCTTCTCCCGGTTTCTTTGTTATAGTTTCAATTATGATATTCCATGTAATTTGATTGGCGTATTCCTATGCGTTGTACTTGGCGTGAAGAGCCTTGAAGTCTTCGATGAATTCGTCAACCTTGGCTTCGTCGGTTGCCCAGGAGCATACCAGACGGATTACGCTATGGGTTTCGCTGTGGGGAGCCCATACGTAGTATTCGTACATCTGGCTCAGTTCTTCGATCATGGGTTTCGGCAGGATCGGGAAGATCTGGTTGGTAGGAGATTCCACGTCGAACTTGTAGCCCAGTTCGCGGATGACCTTCGCCATCTTCTGAGCGCACTTGTTGGAGTGGTCAGCCATCTTGAAGTACAGATTGTCCTTCAGAAGAGCTTCAAACTGAGCGCCCAGAGCAAAGCCCTTGGCAGTCAGCGCTCCGCGCTGCTTGATGTGGAAGCGGAAGTCCTTCTTGATTGCGGGGTTGTTGATGATCAGCGCTTCTGCCATCAGAGCACCGTTCTTGGTACCGCCGATGTAGAAGATATCGCAAAGGCGACCCAGGTCTTCCATGGTCACGTCGTTGCCTTCTGCGGTGATAGCGCCGCCCAGACGAGCGCCATCTACGTACATATACATATCGTTTTCGTCGCAGACCTTGCGGATGGCTTCCAGTTCTTCCTTATAGTAGATGCTGCCGCTTTCGGTGGGGTTGGTCAGAAAGACCATTTTGCGGACAACGGTGTGTTCGTCTTCGAAACCGCCAACCACGCGGCGAACGATGTCGGCAGTCAGCTTACCGTCGGGGCAATTATCTACGGAGATAATCTTATGACCGGTAGCTTCGATAGCGCCGGTTTCGTGGATTTCAATGTGGCCGGTGGAAGGAGCGATGACAGCTTCAAAGGCCTTTAAACTTGCGGCGATGGAAATGGTGTTGGTGGGAGTACCGCCGGGCATGAAATAAACGTCAGCATCAGGGCGCTTGATCAGGTCGCGGACCATATTGGCAGCATTTGCGCAATGCTTGTCATAGTTATAACCGGAATTCTGTTCGAAGCTCAGATCCACCAGAGCCTGGGCTACGGAAGGATGTGCACCTTCGCTATAGTCGCAGATAAAGCTGTACTTGTACATAATCGTCTTCCTCCATTTATATATGTAATGAATTGTAACAGGATCAGCGCGTTCCCGCGCACTCTCACCATCAGCATACCGTATTTTTAGGTTGGTCGCAACGGACAAATTGAAGTTTTCGGAAAACTTTATGAGGATTCTGCATGAGGGTAAGAGTTCCCGAATGTAGCATATGAAAGGTCGCAGAAAAGGGCCGGAAAATGTGAAAAAAGATGAAAAATAAGTGTTGACAAATGGGATCCTCTTTGGTAATATATAAAAGCTGTCGGAAACGACGGCGCCAAGCGAGAAAACAAAAGTTAAAAAACTTGAAAAAAGTTGTTGACAAATGAGTTCGAGTT
>JAFOGM010000347.1 GCA_017386805.1 Bacillota bacterium | reverse complement strand
GGGATCTCATAGACATACACTCTGTCATATTCGTGTTCTGCCAGTCCGTCAAACTGCGCAAAATACTTGAATATGCCGCAGAAGTGGATCTGAGAACTATCCTTCGGCAGCCCGATATCGGGATAGCCTACATACAGCCCCAGTTCTTCCTCCAGGCGATCGATCAATGCATACTTCATCAGTTCATGTCTTCTCGGATGAGAACAACAAGCATTGGACCACTTTCCACCGGAGTGGTATTTCCCCATGGCGCGGCGCTGCAGTAAGATTCGATCCGTTTCGGGATCGTGGATAAAAATCGAAAAGGCACGATGCAGCTGACCTTTCACATGGGTATCCAGCTTTTCGCCATAACCGATGACGGTATCATCTTCATCCACCCAAATCAGTAAATTTTCCATGGTTATCCCTCCTCATCTTCCAGACGGATCTGGTGCAGGATCGCGTCCTCGATCCAGTAAGTAAATTCCGTTTCCGGCAACCGCACTTCGTGCTCCCGGATGACCCGATAGGCTCTCGCTCCGTCCACCTGGTTTTCCCAGATATCCGCAAAGCAGAAGTCGAAGCGGCCACTGTCATCGGCTGCAAATCCTTCTTCAGAGCGCAATTCCTTTACATAGTCCAGCGCATCTGCCTGAATTACTCTGATTTTTTCTTTATGACTGAACTGCGGCAGTAAATACTTATTGAACAGTTCAATGACTTCTTTTTGTCGTTCCACAATGACGATTTCATTGACATGGTCAAATTTCGAAATCATAAATGGATAATATCCCAGGCCCAGACCCAGGACCAAAACACGGCCGTGTGCCCTGGAGATCGGCTCTTCCATGGAGAAAATCTCCGAAGGACAGATGCTCATCCAGGGTGTTACCCCCTCATAAATCGAAGGGAATGTGATCTTCCCATCGAAAAATCCCACCTTAGGAACCACCGGAACCGTTGAAAAATCAGGAAAGTCATACTGGAAGAACTCTCCCTTTGCGTAGGTGGCCGTCCCCAACTGGAAGTTTCCGATTTTCTTCTTCGGTACGGAGATCTCCTTCATATATTGGTTGTCATAAAACCAGTTTATGTCCAATTTCCTTGCGTTGTTAAAAAACTGGCGGATGTATTCCTCATCCGCCACGTCTTCCAACTGCAAAGCATCCACAAACCATTGTACCGTTAAATACGTTTCCAAATCCTCTTTCAGAAAGCCCTGCTCCCGGAGGCTTTCCAGTTCTACTTCCGTAAAACCGGCCTCTGCCTCCCGCAGTTCCTTCTTGGAGAACTCTACAGCAGGTTCCTTTTCAGCGATGACCATGGAGATCAATCCCGTGATCAGCTCCGAACGTTCCCGCGTCATTGGTTCACGATCCATATGCCCTCTCTTTTATTTTACAAATAATTCATATCCGAACTTCACAAACAGCATCGTCAGCACCAGGAAGATGGTAGCCTTTATGTACTTGGAGCCTCCCTTGATGGCCAGCTTCGAACCGAACACTGCACCTAAAGTGGTGCAGATGGCTGCCGGGATCGCCAGTGCGAAATTGATCTGTCCATTGAACAGGAATACGAACAGGGACGCCACATTGGAAGCCAGGTTAGAAAGCTTCGCACAACCG
>JAFOGM010000346.1 GCA_017386805.1 Bacillota bacterium | reverse complement strand
GGACGGAATCGCCGGAGTTGATTGCAGAGGAAATTGAAAAGGGTATATTGGGGACGAATGGCGGCTATGAAATCCTTTTGGATCGAAAAAAATCCGTGGAAAAAGCATTGCATTTGTGCGATAATAAAAATGTTGTCGTTATTGCAGGAAAAGGGCATGAAACGACACAAACCATTGGGAATATAACGCTTCCCTTCGATGACCGCAGGATCGCAAAGGAGATCCTGGATCGGCTGGAAGAGGAGGCTTTGAAATAACAGAAACAGTACTACAACACAGGAGATCGACATATGAAACACATTACAACAAAACAGGCAGCGCGAGGCGCAAAAGGCCAGCTGGTCTTCGGTACCGGTGAGAGAGAAATCGCGAAGGTCGTGATCGATTCCAGACAGGCGAATGAGAGCGCTTTATTCGTAGCAATCAAAGGTGAAAATCAGGATGGACACATTTACGCGGACAGTGCAGCGAAGCTGGGTTGCCGCGTGTTCCTGTTGTCCAGAGAAGATATTGCAGAACAGATCAAAGAACAGTATTCTGATGCGGAGATCCTTCTGGTGGAAGATACCGTGAAGGGCTTACAGGAACTGTCCCGCTGGTATCTGGCACAGTTCTCCATCATCAAGGTGGCGGTGACCGGAAGTACCGGTAAGACCAGCACCAAGGAAATGACTGCAGCGGTTCTGGGAAGAAAATATCAGACTGTGAAGAACGAAGGAAACCTGAACAATGAACTGGGCCTTCCGCTGACCATTTTCAAGGTGGATGATACCACCGAGGCAGCTGTCTTCGAAATGGGCATGAGCAGCTTTGGCGAGATCCATCTGCTGGCGGACCTGGTACGTCCCGACATGGCTCTGATCACCAACGTGGGAACTTCTCACATCGAATTCTTAAAGACCAGAGAAAACATCATGCGTGCCAAGATGGAAATTGCAGATTTCTTCGACGAAAAGAATACCCTGATCGTCAACAGCGACAATGAATATCTGGGCCTCAGCGCCATCAGCCGCTATGTAAATGAACGTCATCTGGATAATCCGGAATACAAAGGCAATTTCAAGCTGGTGACTGCCGGTGAGGTGGGTACCCAGACGATCAATTTATACAACATCGATGACCTGGGCGAAGAAGGAATCACCTTCGAGATCGGCTACAAGGGCGAACGTCAGGAATTCAGACTGCCTCTGCCCGGCCGTCACAACGCTCACAATGCGATCCTGGCTGTGGCAGCCGGTATCCAGTGCGGCGTGACCCTGAAGGATGCAGCCCGCGGCCTGCGTTCTCTGTCGGCAACCAGCCGCAGACTGGTCATCGAACAGGTGGGAGCTTACAAGCTGATCGATGACAGCTACAATTCCAGCCCCGATTCCATCGCTGCCGGCGTGGATGTTCTGAAGCACGTGACCGGCCAGCGCAAGGTGGCTATCCTGGCGGATGTTCTGGAACTGGGCGAACAGTCCGAAGAACTGCATCGTCTGGCAGGGAAATTCGCAGTGAAGGGCGGCGCGCAGGTGCTGATCGCCTGCGGTCCCGATGCCAAGTTCATGGCGGAAGGAGCAAAGACCTGGCTGGAAGAACAGAAGGAAGAAGGAAACGCTGTGGATGCTGAGATTCTGTACTTTGCAGAAAGAGAAGAACTTCAGGCGAAGCTTCCGGAACTGCTGAAGGAAGGCGACGTGGTTCTGGTGAAGGGTTCCAACGGTATGAAAATGTCTCTGGTAGCGGAACAGATCCGCTCCATGAAGGAAGAAGCTTAGTCGCGGAAGGAGATACGAAAGATGATGGAAATTGGAGCTTACACTCCTGTTATAATTCGATTTGTGGTGGCGTTTGCGATCACTGCCATCGCCACACCGCTGCTGATCCCGGTGCTGCGCCGGATCAAGGCGGGACAGAGCATTCGTGAAGAAGGTCCTCAGTCTCACCAGGTGAAGTCCGGAACCCCCACCATGGGTGGTCTGGCGATCCTGTTGGGGATCGTCCTGACTTGTCTCACCTCCGGTGTGTTCAATGCGGATATGATGATCCTTCTGGGAACACTTTTGGCTTTCGGTGTCATCGGGTTCATCGATGACTTTGTAAAGGTGGCTATGAAGAGAAACCTGGGCCTGACCGCAAAGCAGAAGCTGGCGCTTCAGGTGCTGTTGTCCTGCGGTGTTGCATGGTATCAGTCCAGTGTTTCCGTCTATGGAACCAGCGTTTACGTTCCTCTGATCCATACCTATCTGGATCTGGGCTTCCTGTACATTCCCTTCGTGGCTTTCGTTATGGTGGCCATGACCAATGCGGTGAATCTGACTGACGGTCTGGATGGACTGGCGGGCGGGATCACTGCCATCGTTGCAGTCTTTCTGACCATCGTGGGAGTCAGCTTCTACGGCTACGGCGC
The DNA here is from genome assembly GCA_017386805.1 of Bacillota bacterium. Classification (GTDB taxonomy): domain Bacteria; phylum Bacillota; class Clostridia; order Peptostreptococcales; family Anaerovoracaceae; genus RGIG446. The sequence continues at coordinate 1,152 of JAFOGM010000346.1, read as the reverse complement.
GTCCGCTGCTTTCTGTGCGGCCATTGCCGGTGCCTGCGCAGGCTTTCTGTTATACAACCATTATCCGGCAAAGTTATTCATGGGTGATACCGGTTCTCTGGCGCTGGGCGGAGCCATTGCCGCGGCAGCGATCCTGATGAACATCGAACTGATCATCCCCATCGCCGGAGGGATCTACGTGGCGGAAGCGGCTTCCGTTCTGATCCAGGTATTCGTATTCAAGACCCAGAATGGCCGTCGTTTCTTCCGTATGGCGCCCCTGCATCATCACTTTGAACTGGGCGGCTGGAAGGAAACCAAGGTTGTTGGTGTGTTCTGGGCAGTGACGCTGGGACTGTGCTGCCTCAGCCTTTTGATTATTTAACGAAAGGAGCGGAAATGTATGTTGAAGGGTAAGAAATATTTAGTTGTAGGACTGGGAAAATCCGGGATCGCGGCAGCAAAAGTTCTGATCGAACTGGGTGCAGACGTGACCGTTCAGGACCAGAAGCGTTCGGAAGACATCGATGCTGGTCTGGTTCAGTATTTTAAGAATCATAATGCGACCTGCTGCTTTGGAAAGGATCCCAAGCCGGGTGTGAAGTACGAGGCTGTGATCATGAGCCCCGGCGCACCCCTGACCATTCCCTTTGTAGTGGAAGCAGAACATAACGGTGCAGAAGTCATCAGCGAAATCGAGTTGGCTTATCGCTTAGGCAAGGGACAGTATGTGGCTATCACCGGTACCAACGGTAAGACTACCACCACCACTCTGACCGGTGAAATTTTCGAAGAAGCCGGAAAGAAGACCAAGGTGGTTGGAAATATCGGTGTGGCTGTGGTGAGAGAAGCCGTTCAGGCGTCTGAAGACACTGTCTTTGTTACAGAAGTGAGCAGCTTCCAGCTGGAACCCATTGCGCAGTTCCATCCGCATATTTCTGCGATTTTAAACCTGACTCCGGACCATCTGGATCGTCATAAGACCATGCAGGGCTACATCGATGCCAAAGCCCGCATCTTTGAAAACCAGGGACCGGACGATTATTTTGTAGTGAATAAGGACGATGCTCCCACCTGGGAACTGGCAGGCCGTGCAAAGGCTGCCATCGTTCCCTTCTCCCGCAAGGAAGCGCTGGACTTCGGTGCTTACGTGGAAGATGGAACCATCGTTGT
>JAFOGM010000345.1 GCA_017386805.1 Bacillota bacterium | reverse complement strand
AGTGACATCCTAAAAGAACTGAAGCCGCTGACAGGGGAAATGCAGCTGGAATTCATAACAACAGAGCCGGACAATCCGCGAAAAATGGGGGCGGAGGAATTGGCTTGCGCGGTAAAGGAGGCGCTGGGCGCCGATTGCCGCAGTGAAAAGCATTGGGAAGACGCTCTGGCGCTGGTGAAAACCCAGGCGCAGGCGTACGATGCAGTGATCGTCTTTGGATCGCTGTATCTCATTGGATCGATTAGAGAAGGGTGGAGAAGAGAACATGAAAACAGCACTGCTTGTATATAATCCCAAAGCAGGAAGTGGAATGATCAAGGGACATCTGGACTTTATCTTCGCGAAGTTCCAGGATGCCGGATATTGTGTGATCCCTGTGAGGGGAGCACGACCGGAGGAACTGGATCGCATCATGAAGCATGTGGATGCCATGAAGGTGGATCGCATCATTGCCGCAGGCGGTGATGGAACCATCAACCAGGTGGTCAATTCCATGGTGAGAAATGATGTGCATCTTCCGCTGGCGATTTTCCCTGTGGGAACGGCCAACGATTTTGCGTACTACTTCCGGATCCCGGGAGACATCGAACAGATGGTGGAAATCGCTTTGAGCGATATCACAAAGCCGGTGGATATCGGGGAAATCAACGGACAGTATTTCATCAATGTGGCAGCCATGGGTTGTCTGGTGGACCTGTCTCAGAGAACCGATCCCAACCTGAAGAATACGCTGGGTGTTCTGGCATACTACCTTCAGGGAATGGTGGAACTGCCCAATCTGCGGCCCATCACCATGCGCTTTGAAAGTGAAGAATTCACTGGAGAAGAAAAGGTTTACTTTGCGCTGGTCATGAACGGAAAGTCCGCAGGAAGCTTCAAGCACCTGGCTACACCGGCGGAAGTGAACGATGGGAAAATGGACGTCCTGTTGTTTAAGGAAACGCCCGTCATGGACTTCCCGGCACTGGCTCTCAGCATTCTGACCGGCCAGCACAGAGAGAATAAAAATGTGATGTATTTCCAGACCTCCCACATTAAAATCGATACCGATGAAACCATCGGGGCCGATGTGGATGGAGAAACTGCTGGAGCATTTCCGCTGGAAATCACGGTGGTTCCCAGACGTCTGCAGATCCTCACCGGACCGGATCGACCGGAACGTCATGAAGAGCCCAGATGGCAGCGACTGGACGTTGTGGAAGATATCATGTTCAATCGGATCCGGGGATAAGAGGGATACTTGCTCGTTTTTCAAAGAATCGGTATAATAAATGTACCGGTTCTTTTTTTATACAAAGCGTCACAGGAGGACGATCACATATGAAATTCATGCATTTATCCGACCTTCATCTGGGAAAGCGGGTCAACGAGTTTTCCATGATCGAGGACCAGGAATATATTTTGAAGCAGATCCTGGAGATCGCAGACCGTGAAGCCGTAGAAGTCGTTTTGATTTCCGGAGACGTCTACGATAAACCCATTCCGCCCGTGGAAGCGGTCCGGCTTTTGGACCAGTTCCTGGTGGATCTGGGGAAGCGTCATCTACCCGTGTTTCTCATCAGCGGGAATCACGATTCCGTTCAGCGTCTCAGCTTCGGCAACCGCCTTCTGGCAGAAGGCGGACTTTACATTGCGCCGGAATACGATGGAATGTTGAAGCCGATCTCCCTGCAGGATGAATACGGCGCCATCGATGTATTTATGCTTCCCTTTGTGAAGCCGGCTCACGTCCGCAGGTTCCATCCCGACGAAGAAATTGAAAGCTATACCGATGCGGTACGCGTCGCGTTATCTGCGGCAACTGCAGGCGCGGAAGGCACCCCGGTGGAAAGTCTTCGCCGCATTTTACTATCTCACCAGTTTGTTACCGGTGCCAGCCGTTCTGATTCGGAAGAAGTGTCTGTGGGCGGTCTGGATAATGTGGATGCACAAGCCTATGCAGGCTTTGATTATGTGGCCTTAGGTCACATCCATGGACCGCAGGACATTCACTTCGACGGAGAGGAAGCCGAAGGCGGTTGCCCGAAAATCCGTTACTGTGGAACGCCGCTGAAGTATTCGTTTTCGGAAGCGAATCACGAAAAATCTGTGACCCTTGTGGAAGTGAAGGAAAAGGGGGATGTGGAAGTAAGAGCAATTCCGCTGACACCCCTTCACGATATGCGTCAAATCCGTGGAACCTATCTGGAGGTGACTTCCAGAGAGTTTTACCGGAAGTTCGATCAGAACGATTATATTCAGGTAACCCTGACCGATGAGGAAGATATTCCGGACGCTGTGGGAAAACTGCGCATCATCTATCCGAATCTGATGAAGATGAACTACGATAACAAGCGCACCAGGGAAAGCCAGGAAGTAGACGGAGCAGAACAGGTGGAACAAAAATCACCGCTGCAGCTCTTTGAGGAACTCTATGTTCTTCAGAACAATCAAGGTATGACAGAAGAACAGAAAAAGGCGTCTCAGGCTTTGATAGAAACAATCTGGGAGGATGAACGATGAAACCGTTACAATTGACAATCAGCGGCTTTGGACCATATGCAGGAGAAACGACACTGGATCTGGCTGCGCTGGGGGAACGGGGAATCTATTTGATCACCGGAGACACTGGCGCAGGAAAGACTACGATTTTTGATGCCATTATTTTCGCTCTCTATGGAGAGGCCAGCGGAACCAACCGCGATGCTTCCATGATGCGAAGCAAATATGCAGATGAAGATACCCCCACCTTTGTAGATTTGACCTTTTTGTATTCCGGAAAGGAATATCGGATCCGCAGAAACCCGGAATATCTGCGGCCGAAAAAGCGTGGAAAGAAAGCGGACGGTACGGTGGAACTGACCAAGGAAAGGGCTGAAGCAGAACTGACGATGCCCGATGGAGAAGTGATCACTGGGGCAAAGGTGGTTACCGAGCGGGTGGAGACTCTGATTGGCTTGTCAAAAAATCAGTTCTCGCAGGTGGCCATGATCGCTCAGGGAGATTTCCTGAAGCTGTTATTGGCTCCTACCACGGAAAGAGCAAAGATTTTCCGCGACATTTTCAAAACCGGTCCTTATCTGAAGTTCCAGGAAAAACTGAAAGAAAAAGCCGGGGAATTGAAACAGAGCTATGAAGATCTGACGAAGTCCAATCATCAGTACCTGTCCGGAATTCGATACAGTGAGGAATCGGAATGGGCAGACGCTGTCCGCAATCTGCAGGAGAATTCGACTCTTTATACGACAGCGGAAACGGAGGAACTGATCGGTCGGGTAATCGACGAAGATTTGAAAACGAAAGATGAATATGAAGGTCAACAGACGGAACTGGCAAAATGCCAGGAAACAGTGAACCAGACTCTGGGAAAGGCCAGAGAACAGAAGAAGGCTGCGGAACAGAAGGACGCTGCGGAAGAAGCACTGAAACGATTGGAAGCGGGCCTGGGTGAGGTGGAAAACCGATACAAAGCCGAAATGGATAAGGCACAGGAGAGAGAGTCTTTGGCCAGATCCATTTTAGTAGAGGAAGAAAACCTGAAGCAGTACGATGAACTGGAAGGACTGTTGAATAAGGAGCGGACACTGGAACGGAATTTGGTTTCGGCAGTAAAGGTCATTGAAAACAGTAACTCTGCAGAGGAAGCTGCAGGACGCGAGCTGAAGCATCTGGAGGAGGAAAAGAATTCTTTGGAAGATGCGGACGTTCTGTATCAAAAGACCGTTGCGGATCAGGAGCAGTGTGCGAACCGCATGAGCCAGCTGGCTCAGTTGGGCCGTTCTTTAAAGCGCTGGAAAGTGGAACAGAGTTCTCTGGGACAGATCCAGGCGACTTACTATACAGCCAATGTGGAATATGGCCGGAGAAAAGCGGAATATGACACCATGGAAAAAGCGTACTTCGATGAACAGGCCGGAATCCTGGCACAGCAGTTGATATCAGGTCAGCCCTGTCCTGTCTGTGGTTCCCTGGAACATCCGGTTCCGGCAATCCTGACGGAACATGCTCCCGATAAGGAAGCTCTGGAACACCAGAAACAGGTGGTGGAGCAGGCCAGACAGGAAGTGGACCGCATCAGCCAGGATGCTGGTCAGAAGGCCGGGGTTCTGGAGACCATGAAAGAACAGATCGTCGACAGCGGAAAGCTGCTGCTGGAGATGGATGGAACTGTGGAGGAAATACAGGAAGCCCTGGATAAGGCCTGGGCAGAAGCTGAAGGGTTGAAAAAGGAATTGGCCGAAGCGGAAGCGGTTCTGAAAAAGAAAGCTGCCCGGAAGAACGAGATTCAGAAACAGATTCCGGAACTGCAGCGGAAGCAGAAGGAAGCTTCGGAGGCAAAGTCTGCTGCGCAGCAGCAGGCTGCCGCCATGGAAGCGGAGCAGAAGGCTGTGAAGGAGCAGATCCAACGTTCCCGGGAGAAATTGACCTGGCCGGATAAAGCACAGGCGGTTACCTATGTTCGCAGTCTGAATCAGAAAAAGAAGGCTCTGGACGAAGCTCTGGAACAGGCCAGAAAAGCACTGGAAGAGCAGAATCGCCGCAGGGAAGGCTATCGCAGTACCATGAAAGCCCTGGAGCAGCAGCTGGATCAGGCAGAACCGCTGGATGTGGAAGCGTTGGAGTTGGAAAACCGTCAGCTGACAGAACAGCTGCAAAGGGTCGTGAAGGGACTGGCTGAAGTTTCCGGACGGATTTCGGAAAATCAGAGAACGCTGAACCTGCTGAAACGTCAGGGAAAAGAACTGGAACAGGTGGAACGTCAGTATGTGATGTGGGACGAATTGTCCAGAACTGCCAACGGCCGCATGAGCGGTGAAAAGCAGAAGGTCATGCTGGAAACCTACGTTCAGATGTCCTATTTCGACCGGATTTTAACGAAGGCAAATCGTCGTCTTCTGGTTATGAGCGGTGGCCAGTATGAGTTGATGCGGAGAAAGGAAGCGAATAATTTCCAGAGCCAGAGCGGTCTGGAAATGGATGTGGTGGATCACTACAACGGTTCCATCCGAAGCGTGAAGACCTTATCGGGCGGGGAATCCTTCCAGGCATCTCTGTCCTTGGCCCTGGGACTTTCCGATGAGATCCAGTCCTCTGCGGGAGGGATCCGTCTGGATACCATGTTCGTGGATGAAGGCTTCGGTTCGCTGGATGAAGAATCCCTGAACCAGGCCATCAAAGCGCTGAACGATCTGTCCGAAGGCAATCGTCTGGTGGGCATCATCTCCCACGTGGCGGAACTGAAGGAACGCATCGATAAACAGATCGTTGTCACGAAGGAAAAGAGCGGCGGCAGCCGTGTACAGATCCTTTCGTAGCGGGTGCTATCACCCGTAAGCGAAGGGTGTAACAGAAAAGAACGGAGTTCATATACTAATTCTGAAATGTAATATCTTTGACCGGTAAAGGAGGTAACTACTATGAGTTGTTTCGGTGGACGCTTCTCGCCGGACCTCTTTCAGAATTGCTGCAACGGAAATGACATGTGTCAGTTCGATGGGAACCTGAACAATGTGGTTTCAGAACCCATCTACGTGCAGAAGGTGTATGACGCCGTTCTCTTTCATTTACAGGGGATCAAGACGGTTTCCAACCAGAGCTTTTCCCCGGCAATTCCCAGAGGCCACAGGCTGAAGCGGATCGTTGATATTCGCTGTAAAAAATTCTTCAACCCTCAGAATTCGGGAGATCCCTGTAACCTGAAACTGAACATCAATACGACCATTTCCGGAGGAAGCTTTGTTCAGAATGCCAATGGGGAAGACATCGTGGTGGTGGGACCGGATGGTACTTATTCCGAAAAACTGATCTATGCGGACACATCCCGCTGCGACGAACGGGGCCTGGGAACGCCTTTGTTCGGAACGCAAAACGTGTCGGTAACCGGGGACGTACAGGTCTGTCTGGACCTTCTGCTCTGCGATCGCTTCGATCATGAAGTTCCGTTTACGGTTTGCACCAAGGTAAATATCGCCCAGGCAGCCAATCCCATGACGCTGACCAATTTCTTTGAACTCTGTATCCCGTCCACCCTGGATTCGGCTCACCTTCCGAGGTTTACGGAACTGTGCAACCCAGCCTGCGAAACCCGTCTGGCAACCAACAATATGGGCCGTGACTTGACCATCTGCCCCGATGGGACCGT
>JAFOGM010000344.1 GCA_017386805.1 Bacillota bacterium | reverse complement strand
TAAAGAAGCACAATGTTTTAGCAAAGCTGAAGGAAGCACAGGCTATGGGTAAGGTAAAGTACTTAGGTTTCTCCTTCCACGATGACCTGGATACTTTCAAGATGATCATCGACAGCTTCGACTGGGACTTCTATCAGATTCAGTTCAACTATATCAATACCAACTATCAGGCTGGATTCGAAGGCCTGCACTATGCTGGTGAAAAGGGAATCAGCGCTGTCATCATGGAACCCATGCTGGGCGGAAAGCTGGCAAACCTGACTCCTGCGGTGGAAGAACGCATTTCCAAAGAACGTTCTCAGGTGGAATGGGCCCTGGACTTCCTGTGGAGTCAGCCGGAAATTGCCGTGGTTCTCAGTGGTATGAGCACCATGGAACAGGTGGAAGGAAACCTGGAATATGCAGAACGCTGGGAAGAAAATCAGCTGAAGGAAGAAGACTATGAAATGCTGCGCGGTGTAAAAGAAATCTTTGACCGCATGGCGCTGGTACCCTGCACCAAGTGCGGTTATTGCATGCCCTGTCCCTTCGGACTGAACATTCCCGGTCTGTTTGAAGTGTACAATCAGACCGCATCTGTGAGCACCAGCTTCGCAAAGAAGAATTACGAAACTCACGAAGTAAAGGCTGACGCCTGCAGAGCTTGTCGCCGCTGTGAAAAGGAATGTCCGCAGCACATCGAAATCAGCGAAGTGATGAAGAAGGTCGTTGCGGCCATGGCCGAATAAGAAACCGATAAGGATGTGATCGAATGGAATTACGACTGAGCGGAACTGACCGATCCACGTTCTATCGAAAAATGATGCGCATCGGGATTCCCGTGGTCATCCAGAACCTGATCTCCATCGGATTGAATCTGGTGGACACGCTGATGATCGGTCGCGTTGGGGTGGATGAGCTGGCTGCCGTAGGCGCTGCAAATCAATATTATTTTGTATTTTCCATGATGTGCTTCGGCTTCTACAGTGGAGCAGCGGTGTTCACCTCCCAGTATTGGGGGCTTCGCGATGTGAAGAACATTCGCAAGGTGGTAGGGATCGACTATACTGTAGGCTTTTGTCTGGCAGTAGCGGCAACCTTAGCAGGCTTCCTGTTTGCACCCCAGATCATCGGCCTCTATTCTGATGAAGCCAACGTCATTGCGTTGGGGGCAGAGTACCTGAAAATCGTATGTTTTACTTACGTTTTTACGGGGTTATCTTTTGCGATTTCCTATAATTGTCGTGCGATCCAGAGCCTGAAAATCCCCACCATCATCAATGCTATCGGGATTTTCACAAATGCGTTTCTGAATTACTGCCTGATCTACGGAAAGTTCGGTTTCCCCGAACTTTCCATCCGCGGTGCGGCAATCGCTACGCTGTTTGCCCGCATACTGGAATTCACTTTGATGGCAGGGTCCATTTACCTGCAGAAGGAACATCCCCTGCGGGCGACACCGAAAGAATTGTTCGGCTATGGTCGTCAGATGTTTCTGAAGGTGATGAAGACCGCCACACCGGTGGTTCTCAGTGAAACTATCTGGTCCATTTCTGTCGCTATGATCTATATGGCTTACGGGATGTTGGGATCGGCTGCACTGGCGGTATCTCAGGTGGGGAATGTGGTATGTGAACTGTTCCAGTGCATCTTCTTTGGCATCGGGAACGCAACTGCGGTCATTATCGGGGAATCTTTGGGCCGATCGGAACGTGTTCTGGCGAAAGTCCAGGCTTGGGAATCTGTGAAGATCACTTCGCTGTTCTGTGTGATCATGACCACGATTCTAATTTTGGTCCGTGGACCTATCGCATTGATTTATAACTTTGATGCGGAAACAACAGCCCTGCTTTTGAGTACGCTGTTCGTTCAGGCCATCATGATGTTCCCCAAGATGATGTCCTATCTGTACATCTGCGGGATCCTGCGCTCCGGAGGGGATACCACCTACTGCATGGTGGTGGATACCATTGGAAATGTCTGCGTTCAGGTACCCATGGCTTTCATTGGCGTTTTGCTGTTCCATTGGGAACTGTACATGGTCATTGCGTTCCTGGCCATCATCGACGGGTTAAAAGGACTGTTGTGTCACTTCCGATATAAATCCGATAAGTGGATCAATGTTTTGACTGAATAATAGGAATGCTCCGCATGATAAGATCTTTGCGGAGCATTTTATCATTTTTTGAGACAACGTGCTCCGCGAAAAAGGAATGGACGGAGCAAGGTATACACAATTCGAAAAATATGCTCCGCAAAAAGCATAGTAGAGAGCGTTGAAACTGAAAATTACAGGTTTTTGCCCTGCGAAAAGAGAGTGGTCGGAGCGTGTGAAAGAAAAATAAATATGCATGCTCCGTAAACATGAAAATCGAGGAGCGCAAATTGATAAAAGATCTATTCGTGCTCCGTGACACTATACGATTTCGGTGGAAGAGTCTCAAAGATATGAAAAAACTCCGTATCAATTAGGATACGGAGTAGTATTGATTAGAATTCTTCGGTCACATCCAGAGCTTCCACCAGTTCGATGTCGTCGTGACGTTCTACGAAGTAGTTCAGAGTGAACTGGTTCGCAAACAGGATCAGGGGACGATCGAAGTGATCGAATACCAGCATGGTTCTGGAATCCATCAGACGCTTTACCTTTTCCAGGTCATCGGTCTTGACCCAGCGAGCCAGCTGGAAGTCCAGATGGTTCATGCGGATGTCAGCATTGTATTCATTCTTCAGACGATATTCGAAAACTTCGAACTGCAGCTGACCAACAGCACCGATGATGATTTCGTTGTATTCGTTGTGGTAAACCTGAATGGCACCTTCCTGAGCCAGCTGAGCAACGCCTTTCTGGAAGTGCTTTGCTTTCATAGTATTCACCGGCAGAACCAGAGCGAACAGTTCCGGCGGGAAGGTGGGCAGAGGTTCGAAGAACAGCTTTTCCTTTTTGGTGGTCAGGGTATCGCCGATCTGGTAAGTACCGGTGTCGTAGATACCGATAACGTCACCAGCGTAAGCCTTATCTACAGTTTCACGTTCATTCGCCATCAGCATGGTGGACTGAGACAGCTTGATGGGCTTTCCGGTTCTGGACAGGGTGGCAGTCATACCGCGCTCGAAGGTACCGGAGCAGATGCGGAAGAAGGCCAGACGGTCGCGGTGGGCCGGGTTCATGTTTGCCTGGATCTTGAAGATGAAGCCGGAGAACTCTTCGTCGGTGGGTTCCACCTGGCCGTTGATGGTCTTTCTCGGGCCGGGAGCCGGAGTCATATCCAGGAAGTGATTCAGGAAGGGGGTAACGCCGAAGTCTGCCAGAGCGGAACCGAAGAATACAGGAGATAACTTTCCGGCATCGATCAGTTCACGGTCAAAGTCGTTTCCGGCACCTTCCAGAAGTTCGATTTCATCGCGGAGGTTCTGTAAGTTGAAGGAGGACAGTTCTTCTTCCAGTTCAGGACCGAAGACGCCGTCTTCACCCAGCTGGATTTCCTTGTCGACCTTGTATAAGAATACTTTGTTTTCCAGTCTGTCGTAGATCCCCTGGAAGTTCATACCGCTGCCGATGGGCCAGGTTGCCGCTACGGAGGGCAGTCCCAGAACGTCTTCCAGTTCCTGCATCAGATCCAGCGGGTCGCGGGCTTCACGGTCCAGCTTGTTGACGAAGGTGAAGATGGGAATTTCACGCATTGCGCAAACTTTGAACAGCTTTTTGGTCTGGGTTTCGATACCCTTAGCGCCGTCGATGACCATGACAGCACTGTCTACGGAGGTCAGGATACGATAGGTGTCTTCACCGAAGTCGTTGTGACCCGGGGTATCCATGATGGAGATCATCTTATCGCGGTAGTTGAACTGCATAACGGAAGAGGTTACGGAGATACCTCTCTGCTTTTCGATTTCCATCCAGTCGGAGGTAGCAAACTTTGCATTTCTACGAGCCTTTACGGTACCGGCTTCGCGGATCGCACCGCCGTGGAGCAGCAGCTTTTCGGTCAGTGTGGTCTTACCAGCGTCAGGGTGAGAAATGATACCGAAGATTCGGCGCTTCTGGATCTCTTCTGCTAAAATCGGGTTAGCCATGTGTTTTATATTCCTTTTCTCAAATGTATCATGTTTGGGAAATAACGTTCAAATTTTAACCTTAATATAATATCATAAAATCCCTTGGTTGTACATAAAAATTATAAACGGGAAAGGGGAGAAAATACATGATCAGTACACAGGATCTGAAAAATAAAGAAGTGATCAACATCCATAATGGAAAAAGTCTGGGATATGTGGAAGATATCGTAGTGGAGCTAAATAAAGGAACGGTGGAAGGGATCGTAATTCCTCAGCGCAGTTCGGGGCTATTTTCCATATTCAATAAAGGGGCAGAAATCGTGGTTCCCTGGAACGCCGTCCGCAGAGTGGGAGAAGAGGTGATCCTTGTGGATTTGGGCGGAGAAAATGAACTTGCATTCGAGCGGAAAGACGGGTAAAATTATACTGTATGATTATTGAAACAGTGCAGCTTTACTGCAAGGGGGAAGTTTGTTATGAGATGCCCGTTTTGTGAACACGAGGATACCAGAGTTATCGATTCCAGACCGACAGAAGAAGGACATGCCATCCGCAGAAGACGTGAGTGCGACAGCTGTGGAAAGCGCTTCACTACCTATGAAAAGGTGGAAGAAGTGTTCTTTATGGTGGTAAAAAAGGACGGAAGCCGTGAAGCCTTTGACCGTAATAAGATCATGAACGGGATCATCAAGGCTTGTGAAAAGCGTCCGGTATCCATTGCTTCCATTGAAAACATCGTGGCTGACATCGAACGCGGCCTGAACAACATGATGGAAAAGGAAATCGAAAGTAAGATCATCGGCGAGGTCATCATGGAACATCTGAAGGACCTGGACGAAGTGGCTTACGTTCGCTTTGCTTCCGTTTACCGTCAGTTCAAGGACGTGAACACCTTCATTGCAGAGATCGAAAAGCTGTTGGGAAAGGAAATGAAATAAATGGAACAGAATATTTATCAGATCGCCATTGACGGACCTTCCGGTGCTGGTAAGAGTACCATTGCTAAGGCTCTGGCTGCGATCCTGAAGATCGACTATATCGATACCGGTGCCATGTATCGTGCCATCGGCTACAAAATCGTTCGGGAAGGTGTGGACATGTACGACGAAGCTGCGCTGGAAGCTATGTTAAAAACCACCGACGTAGACCTCAGCGAAGGTAAGGTCCTCCTGGATGGCGAAGACGTCAGCGGAAAGATCCGTACTCCGGAAATGTCCAAGATGGCCAGCGATTGTTCCGCTCTGGGCGCAGTTCGCGTAAAACTGGTGGAACTGCAGCGCGGTATGGCAAAGTCCAAGAGCGTGATCATGGATGGCCGCGATATCGGTACCAACGTACTGACCGATGCCAAGTACAAGATCTATTTGACCGCCACCGTGGAAGAACGTGCAACCCGCCGCTACAAGGAACTGATCGAAAAGGGTGAAAACGTGACCTTCGAAGACGTTCTGGAAGACATGAAGAAGC
>JAFOGM010000343.1 GCA_017386805.1 Bacillota bacterium | reverse complement strand
TCCAATGAGAAATACCGGATTTTTTCTGCGGATTGCTATGAAAAAAAGGTATCTGTAAAACTGCGGAGCCAGTATGGAGCCTATATCATTGAGATGCCCCGCCGGTATGAAGAAGATCAGGTGGCGAAACATCTGATTGGAACCATCGATGACGTGACGGGAAAGGGGTTGTCAGGGTTGGAATTGGCCTACGACGATTGGCTGATACAAAGAGATACGGTCCTCTATGGGGTGGCCGATGCAGCCAACCGGATCTTACCGGGCTATGAAATCCAAAATAAAGAAGAACGGATCTGTCGTTTGATCACCACTGTGGATAAGACGTTGCAGAAACATATGGAAGATATGGTGTCGGAATCAAAGTACGATATTGTCATCGCGGACGTGGATTCCGGCGAGGTTTTGGCAATTCTGGGAAAAACGGCCATAGATGATGTGATACGGTTGGATACGCCGATTCTTCAACTTACTCAATGGACCAGAACCCTGGCCAAAGGAGGGATGGGATCTGCTTTGTCTGTGGTCAAAGCATTGGAGGACGATTCGGGAACGAATCCAGTACCCAAAGATGAGGAAAAGCGTGTGATACCGCTGGAAGCGGTGGAGCAATACGAGAAATATTTTAAACGTTTCGAAGAACTTCCGGATTGGGATTACCGTGGAACATGGATCCGTTCATCGGAAGGCATTTGGTTTTCGGCCATGATTCCCGGGCAGGAACCTCGATTTACAATGACCATAGGCGTATCTGACATCGCCTTAAAAAAGGATCGACGAATCCAGGAGAAGATAGTAAAACTATTTCAATACACATTGGAACATCTGGAATCTGGGGGAGAGGAAGGGGCTTACTCTTCCTCTTGAAAGGCGGTCTTCAATTTGGAGACTGCCTTTTTTTCAATGCGGGACACATAGGATCTGGAAATCCCCAGAAGGTCAGCTACTTCATTTTGGGTTTGAGGCTCCTTTCCATAGAGACCGAAGCGCAGGATGATCACCGTTTTTTCACGGTCAGTCAACAGGGATTCGACGGCCTCGTGGAGTTTTTTTACTTGAAAACGATGATCCAGTTCATCCACGATGGAGTCGTCATCGGTTCCGATGATATCCATAAAACTGATTTCGTTTCCGTCTTTATCTGTTCCCAAAGGTTCGTTCAGTGAAACTTCGGAGCGTTGTTTCTTTGATGCGCGAATGTGCATCAGGATCTCGTTTTCAATGCATTTGGCGGCGTAAGTTGCCAGACGGACGGATTTTCCAGGTTTATAGGTATCCACCGCTTTGATGAGGCCCACAGTACCGATGGAAATCAAATCATCGAAGGATCGTTCCGGACCGGTGTATTTCTTGGCGATGTGAGCAACCAACCTTAGGTTGTGTTCAATCAGCCGGCTTCTGGCCGGCGGACTGCCGGAAGCAAAGGCTTCCAGAAGCTGCGATTCTTCGGCTTCGGTGAGAGGTCGGGGAAAGGAATTGCCCGATACGGGTGAAAGGCTCATGGGAGTCTCCTTTCGAATAGGGATCCTGTTTGAATCAGGACACCGGAATGGTAGAGTATATGAAAAACCGGGAAGAATACTGCCTGTCAGCCAAAAAGAAGGACAGAAACATCTTGCGGAACCGGGGTCGGACAGGATATAATATTTTAGTTAGTGAGGATTTTGCCTTCGGGCAGTTTCAAATAGAGAAAGGTTGATCATATGTTTACATATTTGGACAACAGTGCCACCACGAGACCTTACGATGAGGTGACGGAACTGGTGGTAAAAACCATGAGGGAAGACTTCGGAAATCCGTCTTCTTTGCATCGCCTGGGTATGGCTGCGGAAAAGATGGTGAAAGAAGCGCGGGCGGAGGTTGCCGCTTCGCTGGGCGCATCTCCGGAAGAAATCTTCTTCACATCCGGTGGGACCGAAGGCGATAACACCGCTATCTTTGGTGCGGTGAATGCCCGTCGTCATCAGGGAAATAAAATCATTACCACTTCGGTGGAACATCCTGCGGTTTTAGAAGCGTTCAAGGAACTGAAGCGTCAGGGATACGAAACGGTACTCCTGGATGTGGATCGCCATGGATTCCTGGATCTGGAACAGCTGAAGAGAGAACTGGACGAAAATACGGTGTTCGTCAGCATCATGATGGTGAACAACGAATTGGGTTCTGTTCAGCCGCTGATGGAAGTGGGTCAGCTGATCAAAGAGGCCAATGCCAAATACGGAAAGAACATCCTCTTCCATACCGATGCTGTTCAGGCTTGGGGAAAGGAAGAAATCGATGTGAGAAAGCTTCCGGTGGATATGTTGTCAGTCAGTGGTCACAAAATCCATGGACCGAAAGGAATCGGTGCTCTGTATGTAAGAAAGGGTGTCAACATCCCGTCCTTCATTTTCGGCGGCGGTCAGGAAAAGGGCTTCCGTTCCGGTACAGAGAATGTACCGTTTATCGTTGGCCTGGGTCTGGCTGCGAAGATGGCAGAAGAAGAACGCAAGGCAAAGCTGGAGCACCTGAAAGCCATGAGAACCAAGCTCCTGACCGGGATCGAATCCACCATCGAAAATGCGGTGATCAACAGTCCCAGAGAGGAAAAGGCCAGCCCGGCCATCCTCAATGTGAGCTTCCCCGGATGCCGCGGTGAAGTCCTGCTTCACATGCTGGAACAGAAGGATATCTACGTGTCCACAGGATCTGCCTGCTCTTCTCACAAAAAGGGAAGTCATGTACTGACAGCAGCGGGCCTGAAGCCGGAAGAAATCGAAGGGGCGCTGCGTTTGTCCCTGAGCTGTGATATCACCGAAGAACAGGTGGATTACGCACTGAAAGAACTGAAATTTGCCGTGGATTCCATGCGTCGTTTGACAAAGATGATGGGTCGCGGAAAGAAGAGATAGGTACAGAAGAGGAAATGATTATGGAACAGAAAACATACATCGTGCGCTGCGGTGAAGTAGCGCTGAAGGGGATGAACAAGCCCTATTTTGAAAGAATGCTGGTGGACAGAATCCGTCGTTCTCTGAAGAAGATCGGCAGCGGAATCGAAGTGAGAAGAGATGAAGGTTTGATCTTCGTCCGTACTCCGCTGGAAATGGAAGAAGAAGTGACTCTGAAGGCCATCACCAAAGTCTTCGGCGTAGCTTCCGTGAGCCCCGCAGTGGAAATCAATATCGAAGAAGGCAGCGCACAGCAGATCATGGACAAGATCGGTGATGCCGCTGTGGAATACATGATGAACATCATCGAAAAGCGAGGAATCAAGACCTTCAAGGTGGATGCAAAGCGCGCAAACAAGCAGTTCCCCATCCAGTCCCCGGAAATCGGCCGCATGATCGGTGCGCGAGTTCTGAAGGGCTGTAAGGTTCTGGCTGTTGACGTGCACGAACCGGATTGTAAGCTGTTCGTTTCCGTTCGCCGCGGAAAGGCTTATGTCTTCGAACAGAAGGTTTCCGGCTTCGGCGGCCTGCCGCTGGGCACCAACGGTAAGGGTATGGTGCTGCTGTCCGGCGGTATCGACAGCCCCGTTGCGGCATTCATGATGGCAAAGCGCGGTATGATGATCGAAGCGATCCACTTCCATTCCTATCCCTACACCAGCGAACGTGCCTGGGAAAAGGTACAGGATCTGGCATCCATCGTTGCCAACTACTGCGGCCGCTTCACCATCCACAGCATCAACCTGCTGCCCATTCAGGAAGCCATCGTGGCTAATTGCCCGGAAGATGAAATCACCATTCTGGTTCGTCGTTTCATGATGCGCTTGGCAGAACGCGTGGCGCAGGAAACCGGCTGCCTGATGCTGATTACCGGTGAAAACATCGGTCAGGTTGCCAGCCAGACTGCAGAAGCGCTGGTGGTTACCGATGCATCTGTACAGATGCCCGTTATGAGACCGCTGATCGCTATGGACAAGGTGGACATCATGGATATCGCCAAGGAAATCGGTACTTATGAAACTTCCATTCTGCCCTATGAAGACTGCTGCACCGTCTTCCTGCCGAAGCACCCCTCCACAAAGCCCAAGCTGCCCAGAATCCTGGAATCTGAAAGCCATCTGGATGTGGATGCCCTGGTGGAAGCTGCTCTGGAAAGCAGAACCAGCACTGTGATCTATCCGCAGGAATAATCGACAAAACTAGAACAAAACCCCCTTTCTCTCTCAAAGACAAGCTTAGATGTGAGCGGTATAATGAAGAGGAAAGGGGGCTTTTTTTATGTATGAATCATGTATCATGCGCTGGGAACAAAACTGCCTTGTGGCGGAATTGTCCGGCGAGGTGGATCACCATATGGCGGCTGCAATGCGAAGTGTACTGGATGAAGAAATCCTGGATCGGGGAAAAGGAAATGGACCAGTCCACTTGATTTTTGATTTTCACCATGTGACGTTTATGGACAGTTCCGGAATTGGAGTGGTCCTGGGGCGATATCAAAAAATTCGGGAGACCGGCGGAAGGGTTTGTATTACAGGCTGTGACGATTATGTGAAACAGATATTACATATGGCCGGTGTTTTTATGATCGCATCCTATTGCGGATCTTTGGAAGAGGCAATAACGAAATGTTTGGGAAAGGCGGAAGAACCATGGACGAAAATGCAGTGAAAAACCGGTTGGAGACAGTCTTTCCGGCCAGTTCGGAAAATGAAAGCCTGGCCAGGGCGGTTGCCGCGGCCTTTGCGGCACAGGCAGATCCCACCATTGAAGAGCTGACGGAGATCCGGACAGCGGTATCGGAGGCGGTCAGCAATGCGGTGATCCATGCCTATCCGGAAGGGGAAGGAGAGGTGGTGCTGAAGCTGTGCCTCTATGATGACGGTGTTTTGACCATGACGGTGGAAGATCACGGTGTGGGGATCCAGGATGTGACTCTGGCCAGAGAACCGCTGTATACCACCGGAAGTACGGAGGACCGGTCCGGCAGGGGGTTTACGGTGATGGAAAGTTTTACTGACCGAGTGGAGGTGGTTTCTGCGCCAGGGAAAGGAACACGGGTCACCCTGATGAAACGGT
>JAFOGM010000342.1 GCA_017386805.1 Bacillota bacterium | reverse complement strand
ACTAAGGACGCTGGTAAGATCGCTGGTCTGGAAGTAAAGAGAATCATCAACGAACCGACCGCAGCTGCTCTGGCTTACGGCCTGGATAAGGACGACAGCCACCAGAAGATCCTGGTATACGACCTGGGTGGCGGTACCTTCGACGTATCCATCCTGGAACTGGGTGACGGCGTATTCGAAGTACTGGCTACCAACGGTGACACCATGCTGGGCGGCGACGACTTCGATAACGTAGTTATGAACTTCATCGCTGATACTTTCGCAAGAGAAAACGGCGTAGATCTGAGAAAGGACAAGATGGCTCTGCAGAGACTGAAGGAAGCTGCTGAAAAGGCAAAGAAGGAACTGTCCGCTTCTCAGACCACCAACATCAACCTGCCGTTCATCACTGTAAATGCTGACGGCCCGCTGCACCTGAACATGGACCTGACCAGAGCGAAGTTCGAACAGCTGTCCTCTGATCTGGTTAACAGAACCATCGATCCTATGCAGAAGGCAATGAGAGACGCTGGTATCTCCATGAGCGAAATCGACAAGGTTATCCTGGTAGGTGGTTCCACCAGAATCCCCGCTGTACAGGAAGCTGTAAAGAGAGTGACCGGTAAGGAACCCTTCAAGGGCATCAACCCCGACGAATGTGTAGCTGTAGGTGCTGCAATTCAGGCTGGTGTTCTGACCGGTGAAGTAAAAGACGTTCTGCTGTTAGACGTTACTCCGCTGTCTCTGTCCATCGAAACTCTGGGCGGCGTTGCTACCAGACTGATCGAAAGAAACACCACTATTCCGACTAAGAAGAGCCAGATCTTCTCCACCGCTGCTGACAATCAGACTGCAGTAGACATCCACGTTCTGCAGGGTGAAAGAGAAATGGCTGCTGACAATATTACTCTGGGTAGATTCCAGCTGTCCGGTATCCCGGCTGCTCCCCGTGGAATTCCTCAGATCGAAGTTACCTTCGACATCGACGCTAACGGTATCGTAAACGTATCCGCAAAGGATCTGGGTACCGGTAAGGAACAGAAGATCACCATCACTTCTTCTTCCAAGCTGTCCGATGAAGAAATCCAGCAGAAGGTAAAGGAAGCAGAACAGTACGCTGAAGCTGACAAGGCGAAGAAGGCTGCTATCGAAGCTCGCAACCAGGCAGAAACTCTGGTATACGAAACCGAAAAGACTCTGAAGGAGCTGGAAGGTAAGATCGATGAAGCAGAAAAGAACGCTGTAATCGCAGCTAAGGAAGAACTGTCCAAGGCTCTGGAAGGCAACGATACCGAAGAAATCAAGGCTAAGACTGAAGCTCTGACCAGCCAGTTCCACGCTCTGTCCGCAAAGCTGTACCAGCAGGCACAGCAGGCGCAGGGTGCTGCAGGTGCGCAGGGATTCGACCCCAATAACATGGGCGGCGCTGGTTTCGGCGGTGCTGGCTTCAACGGTGGCGCTGGCTTCAACGGCGGTGCACAGCAGTCCGGTCCCGACAACGTAGTTGACGCTGATTTCGAAGTTGTTGACGACAAATAATGATATAAGTTTCAAGCAGTAATAACTGATGGATAGACAGAAGTACCTTCTCCTTTGGGAAGGTACTTTGGTCTGTCATCCAACGAAACAGATATCAGGACAGAAGGAGACATCATGGCAGAAAAAAGAGACTATTACGAAGTCCTGGGACTGCAGAAGGGAGCTTCTGACGCGGAAATCAAGTCGGCTTTCCGTAAGATGGCGATGAAATACCATCCGGACAGAAATCCTGATAATAAAGAAGCGGAAGAAAAGTTCAAGGAAGTGAATGAAGCGTATTCCATTCTTTCTGACCCGGACAAAAAGAGTAAATATGATAAATTTGGTCACGCAGGCGTGGATCCCAATGCCGGCTTTGGCGGCGGCGGTGGTTTCGGCGGCTTCGGTGGCTTTGAAGATATCTTTGGAGATCTGTTCGGCGGCGGTGGCTTTGGCGGCTTCGGCGGTTTCGGCGGCAGCCGCGGTGCGAACCGCAACGGTCCCCGCAAGGGTTCTGACCTGCAGCGCCGGATGGATATTACATTTGAAGAAGCGGCCTTCGGTACAAAGAAGGAAATTCGTCTGACAAAGAATGTGGTATGTGACGAATGTAACGGAAGCGGTGCTGAAAAGGGAACAGAGAAGAAAACCTGTCCTGTCTGCGGTGGCCGCGGTACCGTTCAGTCTGTACAGAACACACCCTTTGGTCAGTTCGCTACACAGACCACCTGTAATCGCTGCGGCGGTACCGGTCAAATCATCGAAAAGCCCTGTCAGAAGTGCAGCGGCAGCGGAAAGGTGAGAAAGACCGTAACCATCACCGTGGATATTCCTGCAGGTGTGGATACGGATTCTGTAATTCCCATTCGCGGTCAGGGTGAGCCCGGAACCAATGGCGGTCCCGCTGGCGACCTTTACCTGATCCTGAATGTGGCTCCCCATGAGCTGTTCCAGCGTCAGGGAGATGACCTGTGGTTGGAAATGCCCATTACCTTCGTACAGGCGGCTCTGGGTGATGAGATCACCGTTCCTACTCTGAAGGAAAAGGTATCTTACAAGATCCCTGCAGGGACACAGCCGGATACCGTATTCCGTCTGAAAGGAAAGGGGATCAAGAATCTGAAGTCCAACCGTTATGGCGATCTGTACGTAAAGGTGGATCTTGAAGTTCCCACCAAGCTGGATAGTAAACAGAAAAAGCTGATCCGCGAACTGGGAGAAGCCCTGGATGGCGAATGTTATCAGAAGAAAAAGACCTTTGGCGAAAAGCTGAGAGACCTGTTTGACTAATCAAAAGGGATATATATGCAAAGGAGACTGGAAAACAGTCTCCTTTTTTGGTGCGTAAACACAATGTTCTTAAATTACTTTTGTTAATTGACACAATTTTAACAATCGACTTGACAGAAAATATACAAGAGTTGTAAAATATTAGCGTAATATTTATAACCGTTATTAGGTTATTTAATTGTAAAGTGTTGTTGTGTTATTGTGTATTTTGAGGAGGACAAAATGGAAAAGAAAAGTACACGTACAGCGTATCTGGTAGCCGTAGCGGCTATCGTTGTGCTGCTGGCTGTTCTGGCTATGAACTACAAAGACGTGGAAACTGGTTTCGTTGGAACCTGCTGGGCTCTGCTGCCCCCCGTTGTAGCCATTGCACTGGCTCTGATCTCTAAGGAAGTATATTCCTCCCTGTTCGTAGGTTGTCTGGTTGGCTCCCTGCTGTACACTCAGTTCGCTCCCTGGGATGCGATCGTTCAGCTGGTTGGCGGTGACTACGGTATCGTTACCACCGTATCTGACTCCTATAACATGGGTATCATCGTATTCCTGGTAATGCTGGGTATCATCGTAGACCTGATGAACAAGGGCGGCGGTTCCGAAGCGTTCGGCCGTTGGGCTAACACCAGCGTTAAGTCCCGCTGTGGTGCACAGCTGATGTCCATGCTGCTGGGCTGCCTGATCTTCATCGATGACTACTTCAACTGCCTGACCGTTGGTGCAGTTATGAGACCGGTTACCGAATCTCACAAGATCTCCAGAGCTAAGCTGGCTTACGTTATCGACGCTACTGCTGCTCCTGTTTGCATGATCGCTCCCGTTTCTTCCTGGGCTGCTGCTGTATCCGGCTATGTACAGTCCGACAACGTAAACGGTATCGAAATGTTCATCAAGCAGATCCCCTACAACTACTACTGCCTGCTGACCCTGCTGATGATCGTTGTGATCTCTGTTATGAACATCGACTACGGTCCGATGCTGAAGCACGAATACAACGCTCAGGTTAAGGGTGACCTGTTCACTACCGAACACCGTCCGTTCGAAGGCGATGACGAATACGTTCAGCCTGCTAACGGTAAGTCTTCCGTAGCTGACCTGCTGCTGCCCGTTATCGTTCTGATCATCGCTTGCGTAATCGGTCTGATCTACTCCGGTGGTTTCTTCGATGCAGAATCCGGTGCATACCAGAACGTTATCGAAGCATTCTCCAATGCTGACGCTTCCGTAGCTCTGTCTATCGGTTCCCTGATCGGTGTAGTATTCACCTTCATCTACTTCTGGGTACGTAAGGCTGTTTCCTTCGAAAAGTCCTTCGAATCCGTTCCCAATGGTTTCATTCAGATGATCGCTCCGATCCTGATCCTGTCCTTCGCTTGGACTCTGTGCTCCTTCACCAGATATGGTCTGGACTCCGAAAGCTTCGTAGTAGGCGCACTGGCTGGCATGGAAGAACTGAAGAAGGTTCTGCCCGCAGTAATCTTCATCCTGGGTGCATTCATCGGTTTCGCAACCGGTACTTCCTGGGGTACCATCGGTATCATGGCTCCCATCGTAGTATCTGTATTCAACTATGATGTAGAACCGACTCTGTGTGTAATCGGTCTGGCTGCAGCTTGCGCTGGCGGCGTTTGCGGTGACCACTGCTCCCCGATTTCCGATACCACCATCATGGCTTCTGCTGGTTCTCACTGCTACCACCTGAACCATGTATTCACTCAGCTGCCCTATGCTATTACCGTAGCTGCTGTTTCCTTCGTATCCTTCCTGATCGCTGGTTTCCTCCAGAACACCATCGTTTGCCTGGCAATCGCTGTTGCTCTGATGATCGTAACTCTGCTGGTAATCAAGACTGTTACTGAAAAGAAGCACGCTGACATGATCGCAGAAATCAAGGCTGCTCAGAAGTAATAAAAAGTAATAAGAAAAAACATAGAAAGAATCTTACTTACACATAAAACACAGTGACGAACGGAAAGCCGTCGGGGAGACCCGGCGGCGTTTCGTTTTGTTACATCTATTTGACAGATCGTGGTCTGAATTGACGTTAATGCTGGTATAAGGTATAATGAAATTGGAATTTTCTAACTATTGCTGGAGGATTGGCGAATTGGAAAATAAATGGGGTTAATATGGAGAAAACACTGCGCATTTGGGTAAAAGATGGGTATGAATATGTTAGAATCGCAGGGAAGACCGTGCGAAGCGCGGTAGCCCCGGTGTTTACTGGGATCGAACAGATTCGATGAGTGTAAGTTTTAAAAATGTATTTGAGGGTAAGTTTATGACGAAATTTGTATTACAATTGTTGGCCATGGTGTTCATGTTATGCGATCATATGTGTGCGACCATCATGTCACAGCATATCTGGCTGCATTGGATCGGCCGCCTGGCGTTTCCAATCTTCGCATTTATGTTGGCGGAAGGGTATTTCAAGACCAGTAACTTCAAAAAATATGCGAAGCGTATGTTCTTCTTTGCGATTTTAGCTGAAATTCCTATCAATTTGATCACTGCCGGCGGCTTCTTTTATCCATTCCATCAGAACGTCATGT
>JAFOGM010000341.1 GCA_017386805.1 Bacillota bacterium | reverse complement strand
GGGAAAACTTACTGTCCCGTATCCATTGCACTGAAACAGGGAGTTACCTGCATCACCGGTGCCAATATGGGTGGAAAAACCATTTCCCTGAAGCTGTCCGGTCAGGTGGTGATCCTGACACAGTACGGATTCTTCGTTCCGGCAAAGCGCGCCCGCGTGGGTCTGTCCAATTATATGCAGATCCTGGTCGGCGACAGCCAGTCTGTCGAACGTGGATTGTCCACCTTCGGCAGTGAAATGGAAGAATTGAAGTTCATGCTGGATAACAGCGTGGACAGAACGCTTCTTCTGATCGATGAGATTGCCTCCGGCACCAATCCGGTGGAAGGTTTAGCTCTGTCCAGATCGCTGGTGGATTATCTCATGAAAAAACCGTATATTGCCCTCATGACGACGCATTTTGAGACCGTAACGGAGACGAATGGTGTAGTGAATATGCAGGTGAGAGGACTTGCTGATGCGAACTTTACCTTACTGAACCGTGAAATCCAGTATGCGAAGAAGAGTGAGCGGATCAATATAATTTCGAAATATATGGACTATCGTCTGTATAGAGTAGAGAAACAGGGCGAAGTACCTAAAGATGCTCTGAATATTGCGAAGATGCTGGGAATCAGCTCTGAGATAATTGAAGGTGCCCAAAAATATATCAAAGGAGAATAGGAGAACAAAGATGACAAGCAAATTAAATCTTGACGCAAAAGTTGTTGCCAGCGCTCGTCAGCACGCTGCTAACATCGCTCACGACATGCAGGACTTCATCGACCGTCACACCACCGTATCTACTGAAAGAACTATCGTAAGACTGTTAGGTATCGATGGCGTTGACGAAGTAGATGAACCGCTGCCGAACGTACTGGTAGACCACATTAAGGAAGCTGGCGCACTGCCCACTGGTGCTGCTTACCTGATCGGTAACGCTATCGTTCAGACCGGTAAGACCCCCCAGGAAATCGCTGAAGATGTAGCAGCTGGTAAGCTGGACATCACCAAGCTGGCTACCTGCTCTCAGGAAGAAGCTGCTGAAGCTCTGAAGCCCGCTATCAAGGCTACTTTCGAAAGAATTGATGCTCAGAAGGCTAAGAGACAGGAATACCTGAACACCATTGGCGAAGGTAAGGAACCGTACATCTACGTAATCGTTGCTACCGGTAACATTTACGAAGACGTTGTACAGGCTCAGGCTGCTGCTCGTCAGGGTGCAGACATCATCGCTGTAATCAGAACCACCGCTCAGTCCCTGCTGGACTACGTACCCTACGGTGCTACCACTGAAGGTTTCGGCGGTACCTATGCTACTCAGGAAAACTTCAGAATCATGAGAAAGGCTCTGGACGAAGTTGGTGAAGAACTGGGTAGATACATCAGACTGTGCAACTACTCCTCCGGTATGTGTATGCCTGAAATCGCTGCAATGGGCGCTCTGGAAAGACTGGACGTAATGCTGAACGACGCTATCTACGGTATCCTGTTCAGAGACATCAACATGCAGAGAACTCTGGTTGACCAGTTCATGTCCCGTGTAATCATCGGTTACTGCGGTATCATCTTCAACTCCGGTGAAGATAACTACCTGACCACCGACGATGCAATCGAAGCTGCTCACACCGTAACCGCTTCTCAGTTCATCAACGAACAGTTCGCTGTACTGGCTAACATTCCTGAAGAACAGATGGGTCTGGGTCACGCATTCGAAATGGATCCCAACACCGAAGACGGTTTCCTGTTAGAACTGGCTCAGGCACAGATGGCAAGAGAAATCTTCCCGAAGGCTAGACTGAAGTACATGCCGCCTACAAAGTTCATGACCGGTAACATCTTCAAGGGTCACCTGCAGGATGCTCTGTTCAACCTGGCAACTGTTTGGACCAACCAGTCCCTGCTGCTGACCGGTATGCTGACCGAAGCTATCCACACTCCGCTGATGCAGGATAGATACCTGGCTATCGAAAATGCTAAGTACATCTTCAACAACTGCAGACACATCGGCGAAGAAATGGAATTCAAGCAGGGTGGCATCTGCCAGACCAGAGCTCAGGAAGTACTGGCTAAGGCTGATGCACTGCTGGCTGAAGTTGAAGCTAACGGCCTGTTCGATACCATCGAAAAGGGTATCTTCGGCGGCGTTAAGCGTCCGTTCGACGGTGGCCACGGTCTGGAAGGCGTTTGCACCAAGGGTGAAAACTACTTCAATCCGTTCATCGCTCTGTTCATGGATCACGAATAATCAGGGAGGAGTAATACAATGACTACATGTGCAACTACTCAGGTAGATTTAACTAAAGTTAAGCCTTACGGCGACGCTTTAAACGACGGTAAGGTTCAGCTGGCATTCACTCTGCCCGTTCCTTACGGTGAAGAAGCAGAAGAATGCGCAAAGCAGTACGCTAAGAAGCTGGGTCTGGAAGAACCCAACGTAGCTTACTACTGCGAACTGACCACCGGTTATACTTTCTTCAACGTATACGGTAACGCTACCCCGACCATCGACTACACCGCTATCGTAGTTCCCAAGGTTGAAGGCGACGTTCTGGATCGTGTTGCTTGCGGCGAATGGATCGGCGAAAACATCGGCAGAGACATCACCGTAGTTGGTGCTTCCATCGAATCCGACGCTCACACCGTAGGTATCGACGCTATCTTCCAGATGAAGGGCTTCCACGGTCACTTCGGTCTGGAAAGATTCAAGAACGTAGTTCCCTACAACATGGGTTCTCAGGTTCCCTGCGAAAAGCTGATCGCTAAGGCTAAGGAAGTAAACGCAGACGCTATCCTGGTATCCCAGACTGTTACCCAGAAGGATATCCACATCATGAACCTGACCAAGCTGATCGAACTGCTGGAAGCAGAAGGTCTGAGAGACAAGGTGATCGTTGCTTGCGGCGGTCCCAGAATCTCCCACGAACTGGCTCAGGAACTGGGTTATGACGCTGGTTTCGGTTCCGGTAAGTACGCTGAACACGTTATGTCCTTCGTAATGCAGGAAGTTCAGAAGCGTGGTTGGGAAAAGAAGGCTAACATCGCTGACCGTTAATCGGAGCTAATACATCAAAATCATACATAGCAGGACTTTGGAACGGAAAATTTAAAATTTGCCGTGAAAAAATTGACAAAGTACTGGAAAAATGATCATATAAGGTGTAAACTAAAAGGGACGAACTCTGTACGGGGTTCGTCCCGATTGTTATGTATATAATTATGGAGGAAAAAACATGATTAACAAAATTATGACTGCAGACGAAGCGGTTGCAGGCGTACAGGACGGAATGACTATCATGGTCGGCGGCTTCCTGGGCACCGGTTCTCCTGAAGCTATCATGGACGCTCTGGTAAGAAAGGGCGTTAAGCATCTGACCGTTATCGGTAACGACGGTGGTCTGGCTGCAGGTCAGCCCGCTGGCGAATTCGGTGGTAAGACCGCTAGAGGTATCGGTAAGCTGCTGGAAAACCACATGGTAGACCACATCATCGCTTCCCACATCGGTGTTAACCCCATGATCAACCAGCAGGTTGCTGAAGGTACTCTGAAGTACACTCTGGTTCCGCAGGGTACTCTGGCTGAAAAGATCAGAGCTGCAGCTTATGGTCTGGGCGGCGTTCTGACCCCCACCGGTGTAGCTACTCCGATGGAAACTGAACTGGACGAGCTGGGCAGAGAAAAGAAGGTTATGGAAATCGAAGGTAAGAAGTACCTGTTCGAAATGCCTCTGAAGGCTGACTATGCTTTCATCAGAGCTTCCGTTGCTGACAAGTTCGGTAACTACTACTGCTCCAAGACCACCAAGAACTTCAACTACGTAATGGCTGGTGCTGCTACTCACACCATCATCGCAGCTGAAAAGGTTGTTGAAATCGGCGAAATCGATCCCGATCTGTTCGGTGTAGCTGGCGTTCTGGTAGAAGCTATCGTGGAAGGAGAAGAAAAATGGCAGATTTAAAGTTAAGAATTGCGAAGAGATGCGCAAAAGAATTTAAGGATGGCGACTTCATCAACCTGGGTATCGGTCTGCCGACCATGGTTGCTGACTTCATCCCTGAAGACATCACTGTAACCCTGCACTCCGAAAACGGCTTCGCAGGTATCGACTCCCTGGCTACCGCTGAAAACCTGGACGTTGACGTAATCAACGCTGGTGGTTCCTATGTAACCGCAGTTCCCAGAGCTAAGTTCTTCGACTCCGCTGAATCCTTCGGTCTGGTTCGTGGTGGTCACGTAAGAGCTACCGTACTGGGCGCTATGGAAGTTGCTGAAAACGGCGACCTGGCTAACTGGATCGTTCCCGGTAAGAAGGTTGCTGGTATGGGCGGCGCTATGGACCTGTGCGCAGGTTGCCCCGAAGTTATCATCACCATGCTGCACACTCAGAAGGGTGCGCACAAGATCCTGAAGAGCTGCACTCTGCCTCTGACCGCTGAAAAGTGCGTTTCCAAGATCATCACCGAAATGGGTGTTATGGAAGTTAGAGAAGATGGTATCTGGGTAACCGAATTACACCCCGACTTCACTTGGGAAGACATCCAGGCAGCTACCGGTTGCGAACTGCACAAGGAT
>JAFOGM010000340.1 GCA_017386805.1 Bacillota bacterium | reverse complement strand
GAAATCAAAAGCAGATGCAATATCGTGGATGTGATCGGCCAACATGTGGCTCTGAAGCGAGCCGGTAGTAACTACAAGGGCCTTTGTCCGTTCCACGGTGAGAAAACACCGTCCTTTGTGGTGTCCGAACAGAAACAGATCTTTACCTGTTTTGGCTGCGGCGCCAGCGGCGATGTGATCGAATTCACCAAGAGATATTATAACCTGGACTTCCAGGAGGCTGTGGAAAAGCTGGCCAACCAGTACGGAATCGAAATCCGTAAGTTTGGCGGAAACGGTGACAGCCAGAGAAAAGAAACCATGTATGAGCTGAATCGAAAAGCCGCCAGATTCTATCTGGATGCCTTTCGAAAGAACCCCAATCCGGCGCTTACTTATATGTTCAAGCGCGGCTTGGATGCGAAGACTCTGACCCAGTTCGGGATCGGGTTTGCCGATGATAAATGGGACAGCTTATATAACTATCTGATCAGTGAAGGCGCAGATGTGGACATGCTGATGGAGATGGGTTTGGTATCCAAATCCAGTAAGGGAACGTATTTTGATAAGTTCCGGAACCGTGTCATGTTCCCCATCATCAACACCAGAGGAAAGGTCATCGGCTTCGGTGGCCGCGTTCTGGATGATGGTACGCCCAAGTATCTGAATTCGCCGGAATCGTCCATTTTCCTGAAGAAAATGAACCTTTTTGGATTGAATCTGACCAGACAGGATATAAATAAAAAAGATTGTGCGATCCTTGTGGAAGGCTATATGGACGTGATCTCCCTGTATCAGGCGGGCGTCCGAAACGTATCGGCCTCTCTGGGAACGGCACTGACAGAACAGCAGGCAGCCATGCTGAAGCGATACACGAAGAACGTGATCCTCTGTTACGATTCGGACAGTGCAGGGCGGGCGGCAGCGCTTCGCGGGATGGACATCCTGAGAGCGGCTGGCTGTAATGTGAAGGTCATGCATGTGACCGACGGGAAAGACCCGGATGAATTTGTTAAGAAAAATGGCGCGGAGGCGTTTTATGCGCTGACGAAGACGGCGAAGCCGTTTGCCGATTATAAAATAGACCTGATCCGTCAGGAGACCGATCTGTCGACTACCGAAGGAAGTTTGGAATTTCTCCGCAGAGTCACATCTGTGCTGAAGAGCCTGACTCCGGCGGAAGCAGATCTCTACATCGGGAAGATTGCCGCACAGACTCACATTTCGGAGGGCGCGATCCGCATGGAAGTGTTCGGAACCGGCTTTGTGGGCGGCGGAAAACAGGAGGAACCGGTGAGAGTTCCGGCTCAGACGGATAACAATACAGGGCGTCGGAAGGATCCCAACGATCCAGGATTATATCTGGAGAAGACATTGATCCGGCTGATGCTGGCCCAAAGCGATTTCATACAGCGGATACAACCATATGAAGATGTATTTCAGGACGGAGTTTGTAAAAAACTCTATGAAACCATGAAAGGACTTTACCGCGAGGATCAGGAAATCGATGTGGGAAAGCTGGCCGACAGTCTGGAACCGGAGGAAGTGGCTGTTCTCAGCGACATTCTGGACAATGTGAAACTGACCGATAAAGAGGAAGATGCCTTTTACGATTGTGTGACCCGGATCAAAAATGAGCGGCTGCGTCAGCGGGAACAGCAGATCATTCAGATGCTGTCTCTGGCGGATGACGAAACCGATGCGGCTTCCATAGAAGCGCTGACCCGGGAATTAATGACGATACAACAGCAGAAAAATAACAGGGAGTGATAAAGCAATGGATTACGAAGTAGAACGCACTGGGGAAAAGAAAACTGAATACGTTCGCGAATTGCTGGACAAAGCAAAGAGAAAGGGTACGATCACTTTCCAGGAAATCACCGATCAGTTAGGTGAAGTGGAACTGGATAAGAATGAAATGGATGATATCTATGATGCTCTGGCGTCTAACGGTATCGAAATCGTATCCGAAGTAGAACCGGATGATCTGGAAATCGCAGAACTGGAACACGATGATGATCACGATTTCCACATGAGTCATGATGTGGACCTGGAATCCGATGCTGGTCTCCTGAAGGGGATCGCTGTGGATGACCCGGTTCGTATGTACCTGAAGGAAATCGGTAAGGTTCCCCTTCTGAGTGCAGAAGAAGAAATCGAACTGGCCAAGAGAATGGAACAGGGCGACGAAGCTGCGAAGCAGCGTCTGTGCGAAGCGAACCTACGTCTGGTCGTATCCATCGCCAAGAGATACGTAGGCCGCGGCATGCTGTTCCTGGACCTGATCCAGGAAGGTAACCTGGGTCTGATCAAGGCGGTTGACAAGTTCGACTGGAGAAAGGGTTACAAGTTCAGTACCTATGCGACCTGGTGGATCCGTCAGGCCATCACCAGATCCATCGCAGATCAGGCGAGAACCATCCGTATCCCCGTTCACATGGTGGAAACTATCAATAAGCTGATCCGTATTTCCCGTCAGCTGTTACAGGAATACGGCAGAGAACCCTTACCGGAAGAAATTGCCCGTGAAATGGACATTTCCGAAGATAAGGTTCGTGAAATCATGAAGATCGCACAGGAACCGGTTTCTCTGGAAACCCCCATCGGTGAAGAAGAAGACTCTCATCTGGGCGACTTCATTCCTGACGACGACGTTCCGGCTCCGGCAGAAGCTGCTGCTTTCTCCATGCTGAAGGAACAGCTGGTGGAAGTACTGGATACTCTGACCGAAAGAGAACAGAAGGTACTGCGTCTGCGTTTCGGTCTGGATGACGGCCGCGCAAGAACCCTGGAAGAAGTGGGTAAGACCTTCGACGTTACCCGTGAACGTATCCGTCAGATCGAAGCAAAGGCGCTGCGTAAGCTGAGACATCCCAGCCGCAGTAAGAAGCTGAAGGACTATCTGGAGTAAACTATGATCAAATTATCCGATCGTCTGCAGATGATTGCAGATGAGATCAAAAAAGGCGAAACAGTAGCTGATATAGGCACAGACCACGGTCTGCTGCCTATTTTTCTATACGAGAGCGGACGTTGTCCCAAGGTGATCCTGGGCGACATAAACAAAGGTCCGCTGGAAAAGGCCCGCGAAAACATTGCGCTGCATTTCGGTGCTGACGCCCTGGACGACGACGGCAACCACGCCTGCGGCGGTGCATTGGCTCTGCGACTGGGCAGCGGTCTGGAACCGGTTGCCTTCGGGGAGACCGATGCGGTGGTGATTGCCGGTATGGGCGGTATTCTGATGACCGAGATCCTGGGTCTGGATCTGAACCACACCAAAAGCTTCAAAAAGCTGATTTTACAGCCGAGAAACGGAAGCCATAAGCTGCGCTGGTGGCTGAAACAGAACGGGTTTGTGATCACGGCGGAACATCTGGTTGTGGAACGCAAGTACATCTGCGAGATCATTACCGTGGAACCGGATCTGGTGACGACCGATCCTGCGGCGGAAAGCCCTGCGGCTATCGTACTTCCGGAGGACATTCCCGATGAGGCGCTGGATCTGGAAATCAGCCCGCTGTTATATGAAAGGAAGGATCCGTTACTGGTTTCTTTCATCAAAAATAAGATCCGCATTGAGGAAAAGGTGGTGGGCTTCGTGTCGGAAGGTTCCGGAGAAGGCGAAGGACACGAGCGCATTGCGGCGGCAAACAAGCGCCTGGCGGCGCTGAGAGCAAAGCTGGCTCTGGCGGAGGAGGTATAACCTATGAGCATGACAATGAAGGAAATCGAAGGGATCCTCAACGAGATCGCTCCGCTGGAATTACAGGAATCCTGGGACAACAGCGGTGTCCAGATCGATGTGGGTCGTCCCCATATCCAGAAGGTCCTGGTTTGTCTGGAAATCACCAGAGAAATCGTGGCAGAAGCCATCGACCAGGATGTGGATCTGATTGTGACCCATCATCCGTTGATGTTCCGCGGTGTGAAAAAGATCGACCGATCCACACCGTTGGGTGAATATTTACTGGAACTGATTTTCACCGGAATCTCCGTATATTCTTCTCACACCAGTTTTGATACGGCCATGGGTGGAAATAACGATGATCTGGCCAGCCGTCTGAATCTGAGGGATGTGGAAGAACTGGAAGGGGTTCTGGGAAGAACCGGTTATCTGGCTCAGCCCATGAAGCTGAAAGATCTGGCCGTGTTGGTGGACGAAGCTTTGGACCATCCCGG
>JAFOGM010000339.1 GCA_017386805.1 Bacillota bacterium | reverse complement strand
GATTCCGTTATCCTCCAGAATATCTCTCACCACATGGCTGCGGAAAGGCATCTGAGCCAGCGTATCGTTTCCGTATTCCTGCAGTGCTTCCTGGGAGTGGACTGCATTTTCGCTGAACAATTCCGTTTCATTTTCATATACCGCTACTTTGGTAGAGGTGGATCCGGGGTTGATGACCAGGATCCGATAGGTTTTATCATAAGTCATACATTATTCTCCTTCCAGTGACGCTAACGCGAAAGCCAGAGAGTTGATTTTCGCTTCCGCATTATCCGAACGGGATACCAAAACGATGGGACACTTTGCCCCTAAAATGATCCCTGCCATTTTTGCACCAGCCAGGAACATCAGGGTCTTGCCCACCAGATTTCCGGCTTCGATGTCCGGCATCACGAACAGGTCGGTTTCACCGGCGATCTTGCTGGGCAGCTTTTTGTGTTCCGCTGCCTGTCTGGATAAAGCCACATCCAAAGCGATGGGCCCCTCCACGATGCAGCCGGTGATTTCACCCTCTTCGTTCCACTTCTGCAGCTGGGCCGCTTCCACGGTGGCCGGCATCTTGGGATTCACCACTTCGTTGGCTGCCAATGCGGCAACCTTCGGCTCTTCGATGCCCAGGCGATTCAGGATCTCCACGGCCTGCTTGATCATCTGCTTCTTCTGGTCCACGGTAGGCGCCGGGATCATCCCTGCGTCGGTGTGGAACTGGATCTTCGGCCAGGAGGGGATATCAAAAGCTCCCAGATGACAGAGAAGTCCTTCTCCGCGAACACCCCAATCCGGATTTAAAACAGCTCTTAAAAACGTACTGGTATTCACCAGACCCTTCATCAATACGTGGGCACGACCCTCTCTCACCAGGCGCACCGCCTTTTCCGCAGAGTCCGCTTCTCCCTCTGCATCCACGATTTCCGGAATGGGATCCAGCCCCAGTTCTTCGCACATACCCTCGATCACCGCACGTTCCCCGGTCAGGATCGCCTCGGCAATCCCCAGCCGCCGCAGTTCCTTCACGGTTTCGATCACTTCGCGGTCGGCGGCGTTTGCCACGGAAACCACACGGGCAGCTCCGCCATTGTTTCTGTTCAGCGCTTTCTGGCGCAGTTCCTCAAAATTTCGAATCAGACACATACCCTCCAAACCGAAGTTTTTTTCATTATACCACAGCTGTCTTTCAAGAAAAACAAAAAGGAGAGAATCTGTCTGCGACAGTTCACTCCCCAAGTTTGTTGTTATTGATATTTCTTCCCCAAGGAAAAGCCGCGGCCGCTGACTTCTTTCACGCTGCTGATGATCAGGAAGCTTTCCGGATCCACTGCATGTACCAGTTTTTCCATGCGGTTTAATTCGCGGTTGGAGATGATGCTCATTACGATCTGCTTCTCATCCTGCATGTATCCGCCTTCGCCGTGAAGCATCGTTACGCCGCGGTCCATCTGCTGAATGATGGCATCGCGAATGGCTCCGGCATGTTCGCTGATGACCTTGATTTCCAGTCGGGAGGAACCCATGACCAGAACCTTATCCAGAACAATGGTGTAAATCAGTACCAGCACGATGCCGTAGAGAACATTTTCCGCCTTGCGGAAGGTTGCCTGAGACAGCAGGATGCAGACATCGAAGAAATACATGCTGACAGCCATGGGGATGCGGAAGTACTTTCGCAGTACCATGGGCGGGATGTCCATACCGCCGGTGGATGTCCCTGTGCGAATGACGATACCCATGGCAATGCCGATCCACAGACCGGAGAACAACGTGCAAAGAACCAGATCATCGGTCAGGACGATTCCCCCAAACAGTCGTTGACAGACTTCCAGCATGGCCGGGAACAAGAAGGTGGACGCCAGGGTGGTCATGGCAAACTCCTTCCCCAGAGCCACAAAGCCCACGATCAGCATCAGCACGTTGATG
>JAFOGM010000338.1 GCA_017386805.1 Bacillota bacterium | reverse complement strand
CTTCGGTTTCCTTTCCCAGCAGCTTCACCAGCATGGTAATCGCCTGGCTTCGGGTGGGGATTCCTTCCAGATTATAGATCGGCGTTCCATCCGGATTGGTCCCGGTCCCGGCAAACAGTCCCAGCTTGTTCAAAGAATCTGCTG
Source organism: Bacillota bacterium (assembly GCA_017386805.1). Classification (GTDB taxonomy): domain Bacteria; phylum Bacillota; class Clostridia; order Peptostreptococcales; family Anaerovoracaceae; genus RGIG446. Next base: position 2,256 of record JAFOGM010000338.1, on the reverse strand, counting down.
CCTTTTTCGCTTCCGGATCCTCTGCAGCGAAGGCCACAGTTGCCATGGATAACAGCATCGCTATTACCAACATTACCGCAATCAATTTTCTCATAACACACCTCCAAAGGTCGTTTTCTTAGTTTCATCATACGCTTCTTTGCAGAAAAACACAATGTGTGAAATTGAATTTACTTCCATCCAGTAGTATAATTGCCTTAGAGTATATTGGGAAAATGCTTCCGAAAGAGAGGTTTAGCCATGCTTTTTGAAGAAAACTTATTCAATGAGACCATCGAATCCCGTCCTGCTGCGATCCCTGCAGTTAACGAAGAAATCAACATTTTCAGCCACGGCGACCGGATCTTCGGCCGCGTTCTCGTACCGAAAGCGAAAAGCGAATCTGATCGTTTCCCAGCTGTTGTCTTCCTCCACGGTTACCCCGGAACGGAAGCCAATCTGGATGTGGTCCATGCCTTCCGCAGAGCCGGCGTTTGCGCCGTTCACTTCTACTATCGCGGCGTTTGGGGAAGTCACGGATATTATCGTTTCAGCCATCTGTACGAAGATGCGGAATGTGTTCTGGATCATCTGCGGGAAAACGCAGATAAATTCAAAATCGATCCGGATCACATCTACATCATCGGCTACAGCATGGGCGGTTTCTGTGCTATGAATCTTCTGGCAAGAGGCGCCAAAGTTAAGGGCGCTGTCCTGTTATCTCCCTGTGATTTAGGAAGCCGTTACATCAATAAACCCGCCCGTTATCAGGTGACCATCGATGCCCAGAAAGGCGGCTATTTCCGAACTCCGGACGAAGATTATATGGATAACGATGTCCGCGAACATGCACAGCAGTGGCAGTTCCCGGTTCTGGCTTCGCAGATCGATGCGAACCTTCCCATTCGCTTCGTTGGCGGTACCGAAGACGTCACAACCCCAGCTCCCATTCACATCTTCCCCTCCATGGAAGTCATGAAAGCCCGAGGCATGGATGTGACCTACGAAGAACTTCCCGATGGTCACGAATATGCCGGTCATAGAATCCTGCTGACAAAAACACTGTTCCGGAAAATCATGGAACTGGAACAGCTTCCATAATCAAAAAATAAACGGAGCCGCTGCGCACTGGTCAAACACCAAAGCGTAACGGCTCCTTTCTTCTTTATAACCCTTCTTCTTCCAAAATCCGATCGATTTCGGCCAACAGGTCTTCCATTTTGTGAGCCCTGCTTCTGGCGCAAACTTTCGCATCGCCGTCGCACAACAGACACTTCCGCGGTTCCCCGCCGAAGGCCGAACGGCTGACGCTGCCCTCTTCCCAAAGGACATCGATGTCGAACAAACGACCCAGACGGCTTCCTTCTTCCACAGCGATTGCCGCCTTCTTCACCGCCAGCGCCAGATCTTTCACAGAACCTCCCACGGTGGATTCCACACAAAGGAAGCCTTCCGGCCCTGTCTTCAACAAGCGCACCTGTTCATAATTCAAGGTCACGCCGCCCAGATCATACAGTTTGTCCTTCATCTGCGCCATACCTTCGTACAGCGCTCCGCGATAGGACGGGCTGTCCTTCACCGGCCCCGGAATGTTCAGCGTCATGGAAATCAGAACACCGCCGTGAATGGCCATCAGCTGATTCTGACGATTGACCCGGTTCTCCCTGGAATCCAACAGATCCATCAATGTCAGTTCACTCATCGTTTTCCTCCTTCCAGCGCCTTTTCCAAATAGCTTCGAAACTCCGGCTGACACAAATAGTCATAGGTCGTCACCGGAAGCAATTCAGCCAGTTCCTTCTGCTCCGGTTCGACACACGCCTCTGCACCGCTTTCGATCCACAGACCTCGCTCCCAAAGCTGTACTAACAGTGCGCGAACTCTGGAGGCACTGATGGGCGCATCTCCCAGTTCCTTACGAGGGATCACTTCTACGTCGATTCCCTTCCCCGGCAACCGGCTCAAAAGAGCCTCATTGTAAATGGCAGTCACCGGCGACAGCGGTTCTTCTCCCACCAGGCGCAGGGTCACTCCCAGTTCCGGTGCGATACAGCGGCCGAACAGTTCCGCATCCATAGCTGTGTGTGCATATGCTAAATTTTCTTCCTTTGTAAAATAGCTGGGGAAGGTCAAAAGCTACCGGTAAGACTAACGTAACTACCGAAGGCGATGAAGTGAAGGTATCTTCCGCTAAGATGCAGTTCGTATTCAACAAGAAGAGTGGTCTCGTTACTTCTTATAGGGTGAACGGAACAGAGTACTTCAGCGAAGGCTTCG
>JAFOGM010000337.1 GCA_017386805.1 Bacillota bacterium | reverse complement strand
TTTGGATGAGCCGTTTGAAGAACTGAAAGCTGTAACCAAACAGGGTCACATCAATGCGATGTATGATACCGATGGAATTATCCGACATCATCTCTGGGAATTACATATGGACGATGGAACCGTGGTTCCTTCATTTCCTTATGTGCTGGCGAAGATGTATTTGGAATACTATGGTGACGACAGTGAGATCGTAATACCGCCGCTGGATCAGGAAGGATTCTGGTATTTGCCGTTTACCGGAGCGCCGGGCGATTACAGTGAGTCGATCCCTTTATATGATGTGATTGAAGGAAATATTCCGCCGGAATATTTTGCAGATCGAATTGTATTGATCGGACCGTACGCGGTTGGTCTTCAGGACAGTTACATTACTGCCATGGACCATGCTGTTCCGATGTACGGTGTGGAATATCAGGCGAATGTCATTGAAGCGATTTTGTATGCAAACTATAAGCAGGAGGTTGGAGACGCGATCCAGTTGGCAGGACTTGCAATTCTCCTGGTGATCTGCCTATGGGGTATGTGGAAGCGTCCGGTTGTACCGTCCACCATTCTCTGGCTGGCGGTTTCTCTCGGATATCTCGGCATCTGTAAATGGGCATACGAAGAACAGGGACTGGTCATGCGCGTCCTTTGGATCCCATTCAGTGTAACCGTTTTCTATGTGGGTTCCATCGCGATCAATTACATCTGGTCCGTTTTAGAGAAGCGTCGTGTTACAAAAACGTTCAAGCGTTACGTGGACGAGAAGATCGTAGATGAACTTTTAAATGTAGAAGAAGAGGAGGGGGCAGAACCGCACGGCAAAGAAGTGGAGATCGCCGTTCTGTTTGTAGACGTACGTGGATTTACAACGATGTCAGAAATGCTGACACCGTCCCAGGTCGTACAGATCCTGAATCGTTATCTGACACTGATTGAACATTGTATACATGAGAACTATGGCACACTGGATAAGTTTATCGGTGACGCAGCCATGGCATTCTGGGGAGCACCTCAGCCGCAGGAAGATTTTATCATGAATGCCTGCAAGGCGGCTCTTGCTATGCGTGAAGGTTCCGACAAGTTATCTGAAGAGTTGATGGAGAAGTTTGGAAGAACGGTTTCTTTCGGTATTGGAATTAACGTGGGAGAGGCGGTTGTAGGAAACATCGGTTCCCCTGACCGTATGGACTATACAGCCATTGGAGATACTGTCAATACCGCTGCCCGTCTGGAATCCAATGCTCCGAAACGAACCATCTATATTTCGGAGGCAGTTGCAAAGCGCCTGGAAGGAAGAATTCGCGTGACTCCGCTGGATCATTTGCTTCATTTAAAGGGTAAAGCGGAAGATCAGCAGATTTATATTTTAGAAGAAATTCTGGAGTAACCATTTCACATAATAATGGAAAACAGGTAAGAAATCGAGTATAATGAAATCGAAGAAATACGTGTTTCCCGGCAGTTATTCAAAGAGGCCGGGGAGGTTTTACAAAGGAGGATACTTATGGGTAAGTTTGTGATCAAAACAACAGCAACAGGTACGAAATTTGATCTGAAAGCGACCAATGGACAGGTGATCGCCAGCTCCCAGGTATACAAATCTGCAGCAACATGCAAAAACGGCATTGCAA
>JAFOGM010000336.1 GCA_017386805.1 Bacillota bacterium | reverse complement strand
CGGTGTCGGGATCGATAAAACTGCTGGGGAAGATCATAAAGTTCTTTCCGAAGGCATCCACCGCATTGTTCAAGCGGGTTCTGCGGATCCGCAGCATGATTTCCTCTTTGGAACCGCCGTACATGACGGGATTTTCGTCGCGGTAACGGGCAGGATTGATATCGAAACTCAGCGCCGGTGTTTTTTCCAACAGAACCATGTTGCGGATGCGGTCCACGCGGAAGACGATGAAATCTTCGCTTTCGCGGCCAATGGACTTCCCAATCAGGTAATAGTAGCCGTTGGACCAGACGAAGAAGGCGGGATGGATCTTCTGTTCGCTGCGTTTGATGTAGTCCAGCTCATAGACAGAGGCAGATACTTTTTTCGTAGTGTACTGACAGTAGTCGAAAGCGATGCAGCGGTGTTTTTTCAGAGCCTGCATCACGGTATCGATGCTGTTGATGATGTCCTGTGCTCTCTGATTGTCGTCCAGTTTGTAGGGATAGCCGTCATCCTTTACGTTGGTGATGATGTGGTGTTTTGGATCGTTGGACAGACGGTTCAAATCTTCCAGAAGAACCTTGGTCTGGCCCATGGTCAGCATGGTGAAGGAACTGATGGCATCGGCCAGCATCTTGACTTCCGCCTTGGATACATCGGGAAGTGTTCGGTAATAGAAGCTGGCTCCGGGACGGATATCCTTGGAATTGTCTTCGTTTTCGCCGCTGGCATCGAGTTCGTCCAGATAGTCATCGTACAGGATGTACTCTTTTTTTCTTTGAATGTATTTTTCCAGAACAAAATCGAAAATAGAATCGTATTTTCCGGTTTCATTTTCTAAAATGGTCAGTGTTTTGGTTAAGGTATCTTTGGAAAGGATCCCTTCTCCATAGGTCCGTTCCAGACGGCGCAGAAGGTCTGTAGCCGTAAAATACTCATCCTCGTCATAACTTTTGAGACATGCCGCCACCTTGGACAGAGTCAGCATAGAATCGCTGAGAATTGCGCTTTCACTTTTGTTGTCAGCTTCAAAGGGTTTTGGTTTCGCCTGAGCCATAGTATCCTCCTGAGTATGTAGTCATATCGCTATTATATCATATTTTCATTGGGAGAGATTGGAAATTCAAAATTATTTTCGCAGAGAAACCACCTCCGAAAAACAGCGGAAAGCAGGGTGATACACTGATACTGTAATAAGCAAGAGGAGGTACAAACAGGACATGGAAGATAAAGAACTGAAATTTGAACCCTTATATACATTTTCTCTGCGAAAGAGAAAGCTGCTGAAGAAAGCCATCGATACGGAGGATCTGGAACTGATCCGGACCTTGTTCACGACGAAGCGATTCCATTATAAAGACACGGATGAGGAAGACGAAGGTCCCATCTGGACCGATGTTGCTCCTTTGCAATATGCCTATGAACAGGGGAAACGGGAAGTAGTACTCGCTTTGTTGAACTATGGGGTGGATCCCGGTTGGGAACTCCATCATGAAGAGATGACATTGATAGAACAACTGATCCGAAAAAATGATCTGGAAATGTTGGAAAAGGTGCTCCCTTATGTGGAAAATCCTCATGCGATTCATGTTTATACGATGGACGATTATCGGATCAAAACCACGAAGCTGGGGCTGTGTGCCTGTCTGGGGAATGTGGAAGCATCAAAGCTTTTGATGCGTCATGGCTATCTCATGAAGCCCTGGACAGTGAAAGAATCATTGGAACGGGATGAAGACTGCTGCGGTGTCTATCAGGGGGCTTTCAACATGAGAAAGGAACAAAACTCAGAGTATTACGGAATGTGGAAAGAACAGATGCTGGAACCATGGCAGTTTGGAGCGTTTTGTGAAGATCCGGAAGCTTCTGCCTTTTTCTTTGGATTTGGAGAAGACGGTTGGTCTGAAGGGTTCAGTGAGATGATTCTGTATGTCAGATCCAAAGAAATCATAGAACAGATCGAACAACGATTTCCGAATCAGATGAAGCTGGCGTTTGGAAAGAAACATCAGAATAAAATTCTGGCGGCGGCCAATGCGGATTTGTTGGCGCGTTTTGATCTGAAGGATATCAATATTTCCAGCCTGGGTACAGAGTGTCTGGATACAGAACAGATCCTGCATTGCTATGAGCTGCTGAAAGAACGGCTGCCGCGGGAGCTGATGTTGGAGGAAAAACGGGCGTTGGTCAAGTTGATGCTCCAGCGAAAAGATGAAAAACTGATCGGAATTTGCGAACGGGAGTGGGTCGGAGAAAGCGAACCTTGTGATATTTCTGAATGGGCGGATTGGATCCCTACCTCCGGTCCGATCTGTAAAGAGTTTACAAAGCGTCTGGAACAGTCAACGCTGAATTTGGTGATCCATCCGGAACACAGCATTTTCGATGAACGGTACTACTATTTCGATTCGTTAAGTGGAGTTATGCGTCAGGTCAGATGCCTGGACCATGCAAAAAACTTGTCAGTTCTGGATCGGGTGGTACGGGTGATTCCTCCGGAAGACGAGGGTGAGGAATTGATCTACTTTACAAAAAAGGTACTGGACATGGGAAAGAAGACGGCCTTCCAACGATTGAAAAAGTGGGGGCTCATCCACGAAGGAAATATGGTGAAGGTATCGGAGTACATCGTGGAAAATAACCTGGAACAGTTCTACGAACAGGCCATCCGGGCTGGAGAAACCAGAGGAAACCAGAAAACCTATCAATTGTAATCGTGTTTCTGCTAAGAAAGAGTAAGGAGTATGAGTATGGATATGTCCCGTGAAAAAAGAATCAGCCTCATGTCCCAGGAGGGACCTCTGACCATTCGATATATGACAAAGGGGAAGCTGACCAGAGAGGAGCTGGGGGAAGAATTGGAAAAGAGACCGCATTTGAATCAGTGCAGTGAACTTATGGATTCTGAAAGCTCGGATCGTGTGGTATTGATTTGTGATACCATCCGTCAGGGATTGGATGCCTGTCATACCGTGGTGGATATTCTTGCTTTGAAGCATGGAGATTCGAAAGCAGGAAAAAAGAGTTCAGTACAGGTCAGCGATGAAGAGGAAGATGAACTGGAGCTGTTTTTCAAAGATCTGGAGATCGACTTGGGAGAAGAGGAACCTTGTGGGAGAACATCGGATGAGGAAGGGGATGAAGACGCAGAAGAGAATCCGCTGGAACAATTGTGCAATGATCCGGATTCTTATGTGATCTATTCCGAAAAGGAAATCGATGGCGGAGCCTGTAACGATCTGGGAGAAAGCCCTGATAAAATGATGATGCTGACCCAGAAGAAAACAGCAATGCTTCCCCAGGCTGCTGCGGCCTTTATTGTAAAGTGCGATGGGATGGTTGCCCTTTCGGAAGAAACTCTCGATTTGGTCCTGGAGCTGAAAGAGAAGCCAATGATCCTGGTCGTTCCGAAACAGAAAGCCAATCATCAGAAAATCGACAGACTCCTGTTTGAGGGTGGATTTGAAGTGATTGAGACCTCTCAGCCATCCCTGGAATACCTGTGTGACCAGTTCTGTACACTGATGGGAAACGAAGGTTTTTCAGTGGATCCCAAAATGGATCTGAAAGGAACGATCCGAACACTGAAACAGGAGCGTGGCGAGAAATTCGGTGAACGCGATATGATCTTTTTGGCTAAGGCTGTACAAAAGAAACAAAGACAGACGATGTCTTGTAACACCGTTATCCAAGATATTGCCGTTCCCCGTTATAACATGGGAAAGGCATCGGGGAAAAAGCTTATGGATCGGATTGTGGGCCTGGAAGCTGTGAAGGAAACTCTGGAAATGGAAATCAATCGCCAGGCCTACAGAAACCGTCTGGTAGAAGAATTGAGTCGAAGAGGCGAAGTGACTGACGATTACGTTCCCTGCCGAAACATGGCGTTCTGCGGAAATCCTGGAACCTGTAAAACCACCATGGCCAGAGCTATGGCTGTCCGCATGGGAGAGGTGGGGATCACCAATGGAATCTTCCTGGAAGTGAGCCGCGAACAACTGGTGGGCCGGTATATGGGGGAAACCTCCCTGAAGGTTGCAAAGGTATTTG
>JAFOGM010000335.1 GCA_017386805.1 Bacillota bacterium | reverse complement strand
CTGTTGAGAACTACAAAGAGCTGGGCCTGAACTCCAGCACCTGTGTTGCTTTCAACATCTCTTCTCGTGAGCAAGTTATTCTGAACACCTGGTACGGCGGCGAGATGAAAAAAGGTATGTTCTCCATGATGAACTACTACCTGCCGCTGAAGGGCATCGCTTCCATGCACTGCTCCGCTAACGCTGACATGAACGGCGAAAACACCGCTCTGTTCTTCGGTCTGTCCGGTACTGGTAAGACCACTCTGTCCACCGACCCCAAGGGACTGCTGATCGGTGACGACGAACACGGTTGGGACGACAACGGCGTATTCAACTTCGAAGGCGGCTGCTATGCGAAGGTTATCAACCTGGACAAGGAATCCGAACCCGATATCTACAACGCAATCAAGAAGAACGCTCTGCTGGAAAACGTTACTCTGGATGCAGAAGGTAAGATCGATTTCGCTGATAAGAGCGTAACCGAAAATACCCGTGTATCTTATCCCATCGACCACATTTCCAACATCGTTCGTCCGATTTCCGCAGCTCCCGCAGCGAAGAACGTAATCTTCCTGTCCGCTGACGCATTCGGCGTACTGCCCCCGGTATCCATCCTGAGCCCGGAACAGGCACAGTACTACTTCCTGTCCGGTTTCACCGCTAAGCTGGCTGGTACCGAACGTGGCATCACCGAACCTACCCCCACCTTCTCCTCCTGCTTCGGTCAGCCGTTCCTGGAACTGCACCCGACCAAGTATGCAGAAGAACTGGTGAAGAAGATGGAAGCGAACGGAACCAAGGTTTACCTGGTTAACACCGGTTGGAATGGTACCGGTAAGCGTATCTCCATCAAGGATACTCGTGGTATCATCGATGCGATCCTGGATGGTTCCATCGAAACTGCAGACACCAAGGTTGTTCCTCTGTTCAACCTGACCGTTCCCACCGCTCTGCCCGGCGTAGACTCCGGAATCCTGGATCCCAGAGACACCTATGCTGACGCTGCTGATTGGGAAGTGAAGGCACAGGATCTGGCTGGTCGCTTCGTGAAGAACTTCGTGAAGTACACCGGTAACGAAGCTGGTAAGGCTCTGGTTGCTGCTGGTCCTCAGCTGTAATCGATCCGGCAACCGCCGTTGGCGGTTACATGCATCAAAAAACACAAAGACCGCATCATCGCGATGCGGTCTTTTTTCGTCTTTATGAGGCTTTCGGTTCGCCGAAGGGTTACTTCTTGTAAACCAGTTCGCCGCCGATGTAGGTTTCCAGAGCCTGGATATCCTTGATTTCCTCTACCGGACATTCCATGAAATCTCTGTCGATGATGACAAAGTCTGCTAACTTACCGGTTTCGATGGAACCCTTGAGATTTTCTTCGAATGCGGCGTAAGCTGCCCAGGTGGTGTAGGACTTCAGCGCTTCCATACGAGTCATGGCTTCTGCCGGATACCAGCCGCCATCCGGTTCGCCGAATTCATCCATACGGGATACGGCGCAGTACATGCTCATGTAGGGGTTGCAGCTTTCTACGGGGGAGTCGGTACCGTTGGGAAGAACGTTGCCCAGATCGATCATGGTTCTCCATGCATACGCATATTTCACGCGGTCGCCGATACGGGCTTCTGCCACGTTCTTATCGGTGTGGAGGAAGATGGTCTGGAAGGTGGGGATCACGCCCAGTTCCTTGAATCTGGGAATATCGTCAGGCTGTAAGATCTGTGCATGTTCGATTCTGTGGCGGTGATCCGGGTTGGGCATCAGCTTCAGCACCTTTTCGAAACTGTCCAAAGCCTGGCGGTTTGCTCTGTCGCCGATAGCGTGGTAGCAGATCTGGAAGCCGCGCTTGTGCGCTTCGTAGCATACCTTATCCCACTGTTCATCGGTCCACTTTCCGTCGCCCTTATGACCAGCTCTGTCTTCGTAATCATCTACCATCCAGGCACTTCTTGCACCTAAGGAACCGTCGCCGGAAATCTTGTAACCGCGGACGGTCATACGGTTGTCGTACATGCCGATGCGGGTACCTACCTGCAGGTATTCCATGGTCTTTTCATACAGTTCGTCAAACCAGGGTCTTCCGGGAACACGAAGGGTATTATAAGTACGGACCTTCATGCGGCCATCGGCATACAGGCCTTCTCTGATTTCCAGATCATGGGGAGAAGCACCCATGTCGTGAACGGAGGTCAGACCGTATTTCAGGAATTCTGCCTGTGCCAGCAGATTGATCTGCTTCTGATCTTCATCGTCGTATACAGGAACCTTCTTCATAAACAGGTCCTGTGCCTGGTCGGTCACAACGCCGCGGAGCGTTCCGTCTTCGTTCTTGATGAATTCGCCGCCGGGAGGATTGGGAGTATCTTCTGTGATCCCTACGATTTCAATGGCTTTGGAATTGACCCAGCTCATGTGGCCGCAGCCGCGGTTCAGGAACACCGGAACATCCGGAGCTACAGCATCCAGCTCTTCCTTTGTGGGGAAGTCGGGATCTGCCCACTTGTCATTGATCCAGCCCCAACCCTGAACCCATTTTCCGGGTGCAAGGGTCTTCGCTGTTTCCTTGACCTGTTCCAGAATTTCTTCCTTGGTCATTCCGTGGAGATCCAGCTGCATTTTAATGGTACCGGTGTGAACCACATGTAAGTGAGTATCTGTTAAACCCGGAAGAACAACCTGACCCTTCAGGTCGATTTTTTCGGTATTTTCGTCACAGAAAGCCAGCATTTCATCGTCGCTGCCCACGGCTATGAAGCGATCATCATAGATGCAAAATGCAGTCTGTACCGATTCGTTGGCATCTACAGTGTAAATCTTACCGTTGTAAAACATTTTTTCCGCTTTCATTGCAAAACCCTCCTTTGTGCAAATTTTCGCACTTCTTTTCTTTATTGTATCATTCTTCAATGGAATTACAAGAGTTCCTTACATTTTTCGAGCCGTTTCAGTGCTTCTTTCAGCGTAGCTTTGGTACATGCGCAGTTCAGACGCATATGATCCAGACACTCTGGATCGAATTCCCAGCCGTCGCAGAGATCCAGTTTGCATTCCTGCACCAGATAACGGCGCAGCTCATGGCCACGCAGAGGGGTTTTGGAAAAGTCAATCCAGAGGAGATAGGTTCCCTGAGGAACGTAAGTGGATAGGCAAGGGATGTTCTTTTTGATGTGATCAACTGCGGACTCCAGATTTTCAGTCAGATATTCGTTGACTTGATTCAGCCAGTATTCACATTCTGGATCGGAATACAGAGATTCCACCGCCAGTGTTCCAAAGACGGTATCCAGATTCATGGCCCAGTGGTTCAGTTTTGTGCGGAACTTTTTCATGACCTCCCGATTGTGGATGATGACCGAGGCAGTCATAACACCGGCCACATTGAAGGATTTGTTGGGAGACATTAGCGTGGCGCTGAGATCTTCCATTCCGGGGACCTTTCCCATGGGCGTATGGATCGTGTCAGGACGAATAATATCGCAGTGGACTTCGTCGGAAATAATAAAGACATTATATTTTCGACAAATTTCACCGAATTTCAGCAGTTCATCCAGCGTCCAGACACGGCCCACAGGATTGTGTGGTGAGCAGAAGAGAGCCAGGTGGATCTTGCGGTCGCGGACGATTTTCTCAAAGGCGTCCAGATCCAACGTCCAGTCGCCGCAGGTGGCTGCCGGAGTAGCAGCACAGAGCAATGGCGCGGTAACCAGCTTGCGTCCCATGGCCTCTACTGTACCGTAGAGGGAATCATAATTGGGCATAAAGGCAAAGACTTCTTCGCCGGGCTCGGTCAGAAGATCCACCAGCATGCAAGCTGCAGGGATCACACCGGGAGGACAAAAATGAATGTCTTCGTCGGTTAGTGTCCAGTTAAAACGGTGTTTCATCCAGTTCTTGATGATTTCGTAAAAGTTTTCGCCGCGGATGGTATAACCCAGGATTCCGTGATCCAATCGGTCTCTCAGTATATCAAGCATAGGCTGAGGACTTTTAAAATCCATATCAGCGGTCCACATACCGAGAACATCTTCGGTATCCATATGACGTTCTTTGATATCCCATTTGTAGGAATGGGTGTGTCGTCTATTGATTTCTTCATCGAAATTATATTTGATCATATGCAGTGCGCCTCCTCGCATCTGAAGCGTTTTCGTTGACTTCAGTTTACCATGGGTGTAAAAAATTTGACATACAATTTAATCTGTTTGTAATGGTATTTTACTTCGGTTTAGGGTATATTGATAATGACCCAAATTGATTTTGGGGGCGTAAAGGTTTCGACGGGGGTGTAGAAGCCGGATAAGCGAGCCGCAGTCGTCCAGTCTGCGTTAAAAGGGACCGTTTAAATATAAACGCTAAAAACGAAAACACTTACGCATTCGCTGCTTAGTTCGGCGGCCGCATAGCGGCGCGTTGTCGGCCCGGATTTACCTGTAGGTTCGGATCCCGGCATCGACTATACAGGAAAACTCTGTGTGAGCTCCCAGTAGCACAGGGGACCAATGGGATAGCCCGCATGACAGCCTGCTTTTGGGCGGTTGTGTAGGCGAAACTTTAAATCAAAAGCTGCGCTCGGAGAAGTTCCTGTGGAAATGCTTTCGGACGTGAGTTCGACTCTCACCGCCTTCACCAACAAAAAGGGCTGTTCGCATTGCGGACAGCTCTTTTGTGTTGCAAAGATTCGGGAGAAGAGGGCTCACATGAGAGGGAAAGCCTGTGGTATAATGGTCAAAACGGGAGGTGCGTTATGGTGAGAGAAGAATTGTTGCAATATCCAAAGGTAGATGTAAATTCGGACTGGTACGTGGTTTTTGAACTGCCCCATAAGATGTACGCGATCGCAGAACCCTATCATTTCCAGGAAGTGATCAGCTTTCTGATCCTGGGGAACAAAGCTGCGATTTT
>JAFOGM010000007.1 GCA_017386805.1 Bacillota bacterium | reverse complement strand
GAGTAGTGGATCGCTGCCAGACCGATCATGGCCAGGCTTAACACATGAAAGCTCATTAGGCGGTTTCCCAACAGTTCCACAAAGGGAACCATGGTAGCTCCTTCTCTTAAAACCCATTCATTTCGAATATAGACATCACGCATCCGTTCATAGGCATCGCTGTATGCCACGAAAAAAGTCAAACTGCCCAACAGGGCGATAATACCGCTCCAACCCACCATGATCAGCGTTCCCTTCCAGGGATAACCGAACGGAGTATTGCGATTCAGCCAGCGTACCGCAGCTTCTTTCCATCGATTTCGCTTCGTCACAATCTTCGCCCCCTTTTACGCTTCTTCCCCTTCTTCCAGTTGATTGATTACACAGTACAATTCCAAAATCATAAGAGCCACGCAGAGAACGATCCACCACAAATTGGTCCCGCTGTCTGCCAGTCCCTTCGGGAATACCGTCGCCAAATATAAGTAGCCAAAGACTCTCCACAGAGATTTCTTTTCCCGACGTTCCCAGAACCCATGACAGGAAGCCGACACCGCCAAAGCCAGCAGCATAAAAATATTTCTTACGTAACGCAGCGTATCTGCCAGCGGCAGCAGACTATGGAACAAATTATTGCGGTAGAACATCAGGAAAATGCTCTGAGATCCATAGGTATTGGGATCCACTTCTGCGTAATAGAGTTTACAGATCAAAAATGCGATGGCAGTGCTGAATGACCAGAAAATCAACAGCATAGCAAAGTTATAAATCATATAGCATAGAGTGATCCAACGTTCTTTTACAGAAAGCCGCATCAGGGTCAGCCGGGTTTTACTGTCGCCGCCCCGCAGCGGATGTCCCTCAGTGGAAAGAAGGAGCACAAACAGAGCGAACCCTATGATCCAAACCGTGGTCACGGAGATCCATCCATGAAGGATGCCTTTATCCAAAATGGTCTCCAGCGCCGGATAGGGAACATCCCAACTTCCGTATTCCGGATGAAGAAGCTGGTTTTGAAGTTCCATCTCCCGTTCTCCCAAGGCAGTTCTTAAAGATGCGTAGTACACACCTACCTGCGCAGCTCCTGTGAGGGTCATCAGCCCCAACGCCTTACACAGCGTTCCCCTGGCTGCCAGCATGAAAATCGACAAATATTTTTTCATATGTAAAACCCCTTTCTCTTACACATGCTCCGACGGTGTTCCGCCGTCCCAGAGGCGGCTGATCAGTTCCAAAGCCTCCTCCTTCGACACACCCGATTGTTTCATTGCACCGATCATGGCGCCCACTTCCGTAGCAATCAGCTCCGCCCGGATCTTTGTTACTTTTTCCGGATCCAAAACCACATAACTCTTGGCTCCGGCATGGGACTGGATGATCCCCTCTTCTTCCAGGATCCGGTATGCCTTCTGGATCGTGTTGGGATTCACCCCTAAAAGCGAGGAAAGAACCCGTCGCGACGGCATTTCGTCACCGTCACCGATATTTCCTGCCACGATTCCCCGTTTTACATACCTGATGATCTGCGCATAGATAGGACCGCTGTCATCCATTATGAATTTATCAAACAGTATCATAGTATCACCTCAGCCTTACCCGCGCTCCCGCCTATCGCTGTAACGTCTCTGACAGCCGCCCCCTGGCGGCTTCCCACAACCGTATTATTCAATTAATACAGTTTCTTTAACTGTATTATAGCAATAGTACAGTTCATGTCAATAGTTGTTACAAATTTTTAATTTCATTTTTGACAAACATCTTTAAAACAACAAAAAGAAACCATCCCGCATTGATTTCTCCATAAAAAAAGATGTGACTCTTTCGAATCACATCTCTTAGTTTCCATTATTCTTTATAGCCAAACAGTACTGGCTTCACTTCCGGTGTCACCGGTGCGAAGACATAACCCGCTTCCTTCAGCTGTACGATGGCCGGTTCCAGCCCCCTGACGGTGATCGTCTTGGACTGAGCATCGTGCATCAGGACAAAGGCACGGTTGGTCTGAAGCGTCCCCTTCACCACGTTTTCCGTCAGTTCTTCCGCCGTGATCTTGTTCCCGGTAGCATCGCCGCTGGACACATTCCAATCGTAAGGAATGAAACCTCT
>JAFOGM010000334.1 GCA_017386805.1 Bacillota bacterium | reverse complement strand
GTCTGTGCCATGGAAGAACCCATGGTACCAGCACCAGCAATGACGATTCTCTTGATTTCTCTCATGCTTTTTCTCCTTATTCAAATAAGCCGCCGGCAAATTCTTTTGCGTCGAACTCCTTCAGGTCATCCATACCTTCACCTACACCGATGAACTTTACAGGGATGTCGAATTCATCTGCAATGGTGATCACGATACCGCCCTTAGCAGTACCGTCCAGCTTGGTCAGAACGATCCCGGTCAGAGGAGCGATTTCACCGAATTCCTTGGCCTGAGATACTGCATTCTTACCGGTTGCAGCGTCCAGAACCAGCAGAGTTTCACGTTCTGCTTCCGGCCATTCGCGATCGATGACCTTTCTCATCTTTTCCAGCTCGGTCATCAGGTTCTTCTTGTTGTGCAGACGACCAGCGGTGTCGCAGATCAGAACATCCACACCGCGGGCTTTGGCTGCCTGGATCCCGTCAAAAATAACCGCGGAAGGATCCGCACCTTCCTGGTGACGGATCACGCCCACACCCAGGCGCTGGCCCCAAACCTGCAGCTGTTCTGCCGCAGCCGCACGGAAGGTATCCGCAGCTGCCAGAAGAACGGTCTTTCCTTCGGCCTGTAATCTGTGAGTGATCTTTGCGATGCTGGTGGTCTTACCTACACCGTTGACACCAATCATCAGAATGATCAGCGGGGTCTTGTCACAGAGCTTCTGGTCTTCGCCCTTATCGATCAGACCTTCCACGATGGATTTGATCTGGTCTTTCACATCTTCCGGCTTGGACAGACGCTGCTGCTTGATGTCGCTTCTCAGCTGTTCTGTGATCTTCATGGTGGTATCCATGCCGATGTCGGAGGTGATCAGCGCTTCTTCCAGTTCGTCGATCATATCTTCATCGATGGAAGGACGCATGAAAATAACGTCTTCCACCTTTTCCTTCATTCTTCCGAAGAAGGATTTCTTAACTCCAAAAGCCATAGCTTTCTTCTCCTTTTATCGTTTGTTTATATTTCAAAGTTATCGCCCATACGCAGAGACAGGACCTTGGAGATCCCCTGCTCCGGCATGGTTACACCGTACAGAACATCCGCGTATTCCATGGTTGCCTTCTGGTGAGTTACCAGGGCGAACTGGATCTCTCTGAAGTTCTGTAAGTACTTTGCAAAGCGATCGATGTTGGCTTCGTCCAAAGCCGCTTCCACTTCGTCCAGAATACAGAAGGGCGTGGGCTTTGCCTTTAATACGGCAAACATCAGGGCGATTGCCGTCATGGTCTTTTCACCACCGGACATCAGGTTGATGTTCTGCAGCTTCTTACCGGGCGGCTGCGCCACGATTTCGATGCCGGATTCCAGCGGATGGTTTTCGTCTTCCAGACGCAGCTGTGCGGTACCACCACCAAAGAGCTGCTTGAAGGTGGATTCGAAGTTCACCATGATCTTGTCGAAGCTTTCCTTGAAGTTCTGACGAATGGTCTTGTCCATATCTTCGATGATGGTCTTCAGGGCATTCATGGCTTCCACAAGGTCGTCTCTCTGAGCAGTCAGGAATTCATAGCGTTCCTTTGTGGTTTCGTATTCCTTGATGGCGCCCACATTCACATCGCCCAGGGCCTTGATCTTACTGCGAAGTTCACGGCTTTCCTTCTGCGCCTGAGACATGTTGAAATCTTCACTTTCGAATTCCATAGCCTGGATGTAAGAGATTTCAAAGTCTTCCCACAGCTTGTCCTTCCAGCCGGAAATCTGGTTTTCGTTCTTTTCCAGCTTCAGTTCCGCTTCGAACTTCTTTCTGGCCTGTTCATTGAGCTGATCGGCCATTTCGTCTCTGCGGCGTTCTTCCTGGGCCAGGTATGCGGAAATATCTGCCTTCTGCTTCTGAACTTCTGCAAGGCGCTGTTCGCTGGCTGCCTTTTCCTTGATCAGGGTGTCTTTTTCCTGTAACAAACCACCATCGCCGGACATCAGTTCCAAACGTTCCTGGGTCAGACTTTCGATCTGTTCCAGACGGTCGTTCTGCTCCTTCTGCAGCTCGCGGATGGAGGCCAGAATTCGCTGTTCCATATCCGACGCGCTGTCACGGCGGTTGCCCAAGGTGTTGATTTCCATGCGGCGATCGGTCACTTCCTGGTTCAGGTTTTCTGCCAGGCGACGATCTTCTTCCAGCTGCGGGATCCATTCGGAAAGGATGTGCTCTGCTTCCAGACTCTTCTTGGTCTGTTCTTCCAGCTTCGCCTTCAAATCGTTGATCATCACTTCCGCAGAGGTTTCTTCACGCAGCAGGGATTCCAGTTCCTTGTCTCGCTTCACACCGCTGGTTTCCATGTCCTCCATCTGAGAAGACAGGATGTGGAACTTCTTTTCCAGTTCCATCAGATCCAGCTGTCCGCCGCGATACTGCTGTTCCAGGGCTGCCAGCTGATCTTCCAGAATGCGGACATCCTTTCGCAGCTGTTCCATCTGGGCAGTACCGTCGATCTTCTTCTGGTTCATGCGCTCCAGATCGTCGCTGAGCTGCTGGATTTCTGCCTTACGGGACAGTAAGTTGGTGGTATTGGTCTTATACATACCGCCGGTGATAGCACCGCTGGCGTTGATTACTTCCCCTTCCAGGGTTACGAAACGCAGACCGGAACCGCCCTTCTTGGACAGTGTCACCGCGTTGTCCAGGTTGTCCACGATCACCACGCGGCCCAGCAGGTATTCCATCACGTTCTGGTAGCGTCTGTCAAATTCCACACAGTCCACAGCCAGTCCGCGATATCCATTCATTGTTTCCAGATTCTGCGCCTGAGCAGCTCGTCCACCGCGGATGGACTTCACAGGCAGGAAGGTCAGTCGGCCGGCCTTCGCTTTCTTCAGGCTGGCAACCGCCCTCTGGGCGCTCTGGTCGTCGATACAAACCACGTTCTGCAGGGCCTGTCCCAGAGCGGTTTCCACCGCAGTAGCCAGTTCCTTGGGAACCTGGATCAGTTCTGCCACCAGACCTTCCAGACCGGGCAGATCCTGTTTCATCAGGAACTTAACTGCACCGTTGTATCCTTCGTAGGAGTTTTCCAGATCCTGATACATGCGCAGTTTTCCCTGCGCCTGTCCGATGGAGATACGCAGTTCTTCCAACTCTCCGCGCAGAGCTTCTTCTTCCGCTTTTTTCTGCTTCTGTTCCAGACGCAGGCGACCGCCCTGATCCGCCAGGACCTTCTGATCCTCACGACACTTCAGGATGCGTTCTTCCACGGCTGTTTTTTCCGAAGCCAGCTTTCCGCTGCCTTCTGCAGCCCCTTCCTGTTCCAACAGCAGCAGTTCCTTTCTGCGGGTAAAGTTGCTCTTTAAGCTTTCTAAACTGTTGATTTCCGAACGGAAGGAACTCATTTCCGCAGACAGGCTGTAGATCAGATTTCTCTGGTCTTCCACCTGGCGGCTCATATGGGATACCGCCTGGTTCTGATCGCGCTGTTCTTCCAGGATCTCTTCCAGAGCTTCCTTCATCGCTTCCACCTGACGGTTCATTTCTTCTTTGGTCTCAGCCATCTGTGCGGCATTGTGCTCTTCCAAAGCGCACTTTTCCTTCAGCGCAGCGATTTCGTCGGTCAGACGAACCTTGTCGCGCTCAATGGCAGAAATGCGTTCTTTGTTCAGCTCCGCCTGATTTTCGATACGGCTGAGTTCCTGGGCCTGGAACATCAGGCGGTCGCGAACCGCCGTTTCTTCCTGATCCAGGAGGCTGTGCTGATTGCGGTTTTCAGCAATGTCTTCTTCCACAGCAGCTTTTCGATCCTTGAAGCTGTCGATTTCCAAAGTCAGCTCTGTGAGCTCATCCTTCAGGAATTCATTTTTCAGCTCCACCTGTTCGATATTCTTCAGAGTGATATTGATTTCAATACCCTTCTGTCGTTCTCTTAATTCCAGGAATTCCTTGGCTTTTCGGCTGTCTTCCGCAAGGCCGTCGATGCGGCCTTCGATTTCGCCGATGATATCTTCCACGCGGTCCAGATTTGCCGTGGAATTTTCCAGCTTCTTTTCCGCTTCTTCCTTTCTGGAACGATATTTTACGATCCCCGCAGCTTCTTCGAAGATTTCTCTGCGGCTTTCCGGTTTATTGCTTACGATTTCACTGATCTTCCCCTGACCGATGATGGAATAACCATCTACCCCGATCCCGGTATCCATGATCAGTTCACGGATATCCTTCAGACGGCAGGAGGTGTTGTTGATGGCATACTCACTCTGTCCGGAGCGATACATCCGTCGTGTAATGGCAACTTCACTGTAGTCGATGGGTAAGATCCCGGTGGTGTTGTCGATAACCAGGGTTACTTCCGCCATCCCACGGGACTTGCGGTTTGCCGTACCGGCAAAGATGACTTCCTCCATCTTTCCACCGCGCAGCATCTTGGGGCTCTGTTCCCCCAAAACCCAGCGCAGAGCGTCGGAGATGTTGGACTTACCGCTTCCGTTGGGACCTACGATACAGGTGATACCTTCATGAAATTCGATGCTGACCGGATCGGCAAAGGATTTGAATCCCTGTAAGTCGATTCGTTTAAAATACATAGTCGCATTACCTCATGTCTTTCATGGCTTCTCTTGCAGCGTTCTGCTCTGCCTCTTTCTTGCTTCGGCCGCGTCCGCTGCCCAGGATCACACCGTTGACCACAACACTGGTGTAGAACACCTTATCGTGATCCGGTCCCTCCTGTCGATCCAATACATACTGGATCGATACGTCGCCGTTGACCTGGAGCCGCTCCTGCAGTGCAGTCTTGTAATCCGAATGAAGCTTTCCTTCGAATGCTCTCTGGATCACAGAGTCAAACAGACGAAGAACGGTTTTCTGCGCTTGTGCGAAACCGCCATCCAGATAAATGGCTCCAATGATGGCTTCCACGCCATCGGCAATCATGGAATTTCTCTTTCTTCCACCGCTTTGTTCTTCGCCTCTTCCCAGAACCAGAGCCTGTCCTACGCCCAGCTGCTGTCCGATCTCTGCCAAGGATTCTTCACAGACGATGGACGCTCTCAGGCGGGTCAGACGACCTTCCTCTTCTCTGGGTAAGCTGCGATACAGGTGTTCGCTGATCACCGTTTCCAAAACGGCGTCCCCTAAGAATTCCAAACGCTCATTATTTTCATAGTATTGTTGATGTGTTTCGTTGATACTGGAGCTGTGGGTCAGTGCATTGCGCAGGAGACTCAGATCACGAAACTCGTAACCCAACTGCTCCTTCAATCTCTGACTATTCTCCACTCTCAGCTTCCTCCAGCGCCAATACCGCTTCTTCTACGATCTGAACCACCTTACCTTCTGCGAAGGGGATGGCCTTCAGGATACCGTGCTTCACTGCGTTCGCATTGGAAGAACCGTGGATCTTAACCACAGGACCCTTTACGCCCAGGATCGGCGCACCGCCATAGTTGGAATAGTCGAAGGCACCCTTGATTTCCTTCACCTTATCCAGCAGCAGGATGGCACCCATCTTGGACTTGATCCCTTCGGTGAACTTCTTCTTTACGAAGCCCAGCACGTTCAGCGCAAAGCCTTCGGTCAGCTTCAGAATGGTGTTTCCTACGAAACCGTCGCAGACGATAACGTCGCAGACGCCGTAGGGAACTTCACGGGCTTCCACGTTGCCGACGAAGTTCAGACCGCTGGTCTTCAGCATCTGATGTGCAGCCTTAACAACAGTGGTACCCTTGGTTTCTTCTGCACCAATGTTCGCCAAACCAACACGGGGCTTTTCCATATCGAATACCTTTTCCATGTAGATGGAACCCATGATACCGAATTCCAGCAGGTTGTTGGGCTTACATTCCGCATTGGCGCCGGCATCGATCAGCAGGGACATTCCTCTTCCCATGATGGGATAGGGGCTTGCTAATGCGGGACGGTCGATTCCGGGGATTCTTCCCAGAATGAATAAACCGCCAGCCATCAGCGCACCGGTGTTTCCGCCGCTGATGAATACGTCGCCGCTTCCGCTCTTGATCAGGTTCAGACCAATGACCATGGAAGATTCCTTCTTGGAACGAACGGCCTTGACCGGCGCATCACAGTTCTCGATCACTTCCGGTGCATGGATCACCTTGATCTGTTCCTTGTTATACTTATACTTCTTTAATTCGTTGTTGATGTCGTCTTCACGACCGACGATCCAAATCTCATGGGAGATTTCCTTCGCAGCTTCAACACAGCCTTTGACGATCTCCGCAGGTGCGTTGTCTCCACCCATACCGTCGATGATAATTCTCATAGTTTATCCTCCGTTCCAGTGCTCTGCGCTGCGTTCGACCGGTCAAAGTCGACCCGCTTCGCGCAACCCTGCAATTATAAACTCATAGCTCATATCCAATTTTGGACATACGCATACGTAATTATAATCTTACCACAAAACGGAAGAAAATGCTATAGATAATGCTCTTCAATCCTCAATTTTCAACACGGAGACCTCATAGGCGACCCGCAGTTCCACGTTCCCTTCCTCATCTCTTTTCTTGTATTCCCGACTCTGGATCCGCCCTGTGAGACAGATGGGATCTCCCACGCTGAGGATCCCTCCGTAGGCCGCATTTCGTCCCCAGGCGATGCAGGGAATGTAATCGGACTTGTTGTACATCCGGTTCACGGCAACCATCAAATCGCAGATTTCCCTCCCCAGCGGTGACGTTCTTCGCACCGGGTCCTTGCAGAGAAAGCCATCCAGCTGGATCTGATTCATATCGTAGATTTCCTCCGGTTCGGCGGCCCGGAACTCCCTGGCAAACACCGTGATGATCAGCCGGTTTTTCCCCTCTGTCTCTTTGTTATATGTACGGATCTGCCCTGTGACAGATACGCGGTCTCCCTCCCGGGGCTGCCCCTTCAGCATCAGACGTTCCGATATGATCACTGGGATCTGATCCTGATATCCGCTTCTTCGCATTACCGCCAGTGTCATCTCATAAAATTGCTCTCCAAAGGAACGATGACTGAACTGCGGTGCTTCTTCCACCGTCCCCAATAACTGTGCAAAATTGGTTTCCCTTTCGATTTCCACAATACCCCTCCTATTGTTTCGGGATCTGCTTTCCCGTATGATCCATCTCATAATCGTCCCTGTAGATCAGTTCTCCCACCGGAACGATTTCATAACCCTGTTCTATCAGGTTCTGTAATATCTTCGGAAGATAGTCTTCCACGTATTGTGCATTGTTGTGAAACAAAACGATGGAGCCCGGTTCCACATTCCGGGTCACCCGTTCCACGATCTGTTCTGCTGTGATCTCCTTCCAGTCCAGACTATCCACACTCCACTGGATCACCTTGTATCCCAGGCTTTCACAGGTTTCTATCAGCGCATTGTT
>JAFOGM010000333.1 GCA_017386805.1 Bacillota bacterium | reverse complement strand
TCCACCTTCATGGCATCCACATGCTTCATGATGCGATCCAGTTCCTCCGGTCGTGCTCCCCTCACAGGGATCACACAATATCCGGCATCCTGGAACTTCGCGAAGATAAAGTCCAGATGCCCCTTGATCATTCCACTTCCTGCTTTGGGATTATATACAAGCAGTGCTGTTTTCATGTTCTCTTCTCCACCCTTCCCGAATCGATCCAATGAGATACAGCGATCCAAAGACGATCACCGCATCGTACGCCTGCGCCTGGGTTTTCACCACCGCCAAAGCGTCTTCCCAATGCTTTTCACTGCGGCAATCGGCGCCCAGCGCCTCCTTCACCGCGCAAGCCAGTTCCTCCGCCCCCATTTTTCGCGGATTGTCCGGCTCTGTTGTTATGAATTCCAGCTGCATTTCCCCTGTCAGCGGCTTCAGTTCTTTTAGGATGTCACTCACGGCCTTATCCTTCAACACCCCTAACACACATAACAGGCGTTTCCCCTTGAAATGTGTCAGAAGAGAGGTCTGTAAGGCCCGGATCCCATCCTGGTTATGCGCCCCATCCAGGATCACCAGCGGCTCTTCGGAAATGAGTTCAAACCGACCAGGCTGTACCGCCATCTTCATCCCACGGCGTACCTGCGCATCGGTGATTTCGATCAGTCCTTTGGTTCGCAGCAGATCCAGCGTGGTCAACGCACACAGGGCATTTTCCACCTGATGATAGCCGGTCATACTCAATTCCATATTTTTGTATTGATTCCCCAAAATCAATGCATCAAAACAATAACCGCC
This sequence comes from Bacillota bacterium, assembly GCA_017386805.1. Taxonomy (GTDB): domain Bacteria; phylum Bacillota; class Clostridia; order Peptostreptococcales; family Anaerovoracaceae; genus RGIG446. The sequence continues at coordinate 3,852 of JAFOGM010000333.1, read as the reverse complement.
CAACTTTTCTTCCACCCGTTCCAAAACACTGTCGCCACAGCGAAGCATGTCCGGAACGGACAGAGCCGGCGATTGCCCTGAAGCAACGTCCAGAATCGCCTGTCGGGCTTCCGGATCCTTCGCAGAGAAAATCACCGGAACTCCCGGCTTGATGATCCCCGCCTTTTCCCGGGCAATCTCCCCAGGAGTATTTCCCAGAACCGCCGTGTGATCCAGGGAAATGGAGGTGATGATGGTGGCCAGCGGTTGTTTGATCACATTGGTTGCGTCACAGCGACCACCCAGGCCCACTTCCAGAACCACAAAATCAGCCTTCACTTCTGCATAATATGTAAAGGCGATGGCTGTAATGATGTCGAATTCTGTCGGTTCTTCGAATCCATTGTTCTGCAGCTCCTCTGCAGCTTCAAATACACGACCTCCGATCCGGATCAGATCTTCTTCCGGGATCTGCTGACCGTGGAACTGGATCCGTTCCGTAAATTTTTCGATGTAGGGAGAGGTATACAGCCCGCAGGCGTATCCAGCCTGTTCCAGCACATTGTACAGATAGGAGCAGACCGAACCCTTCCCGTTGGTTCCGGCAACGTGAATAATGGAAAGAGAATCCTGGGGATTCCCCAGAATTCTCATCAATTCCGTTATGCGTTCCAGACCCGGTTTTTTTCCAAAGGCGTAAAAGCTATGGATCTTCTCCAGGGTCTTTTCATACGTCATATTATTGTACCTTAGTTTACTTAACCTTTGCTTCAACTACAGGGATACGTTCGATGATCTTAGCCAGCATGTCTTCATACTTCGCTAATTTTTCGCGTTCAGCGTTAACAACTGCTTCCGGAGCCTTTGCTACGAAACCTTCGTTGTTCAGCTTACCAGCGGTTCTCTTTACTTCGCCTTCCAGTCTGGTCTTTTCCTTCTTCAGACGTTCCAGTTCAGCGCTGTAATCCAGCAGGTCATCCAGCGGAACGTAGACTTCCACGTTGTTCATTACCGCGGACATTACTTCATCAGGAACCTGATCCTTGGAATCGATGAAGGTGATTTCCTGAACGTTTGCGATGTTCTTCAGGAAGTGCTGAGTATCCTTCATGAAGTCAGCTTCCTTACCGGATGCCAGGATCACTGCGGACAGCTTTCTGGAAGGAGCAGCGTCAGCTTCTGCACGAATGTTACGGATGGAACGGATAGCATCCATAGCAGTCTTCAGCTTCGCTTCTTCTTCTTCGAAGTGCAGAGCTTCGGTGTATACCGGCCAGCTTTCCTTCATCAGGAATGCTTCGGTGTTGCCTTCCTGGGGCAGGTAGCTCCAGATTTCTTCGGTGATGAAGGGCATGAAGGGATGTAACAGCTTCAGCATATCCTTCAGAGCCTTAACCAGAACGTAGCGAGCTACCTTCTTGTCTTCTTCGTCATCTCCGTATAATCTTGCCTTTACCAGTTCGATGTACCAGTCGCAGAATTCGTTCCAGATCAGATCGTAGATCTTCTGTGCAGCCAGAGACAGTTCGAACTTGTCCAGGTTTGCGGTGATTTCAGCAACTGCATCGTTGATGGTGGACAGGATCCACTTATCTTCATCCTTCAGAGCCAGCTTTTCAGCGCCTTCGGAACCGTCAGCCATAGGTCTGAAGTTACCTTCTTCGTCCTGCAGGTTCATGATGGTGAATCTGGAAGCATTCCACAGCTTGTTAGCGAAGTTTCTTGCGGATTCCAGCTTGTCCATCTTGAATCTCATATCGTTACCGGCAGTGATACCGGACAGCAGCATGAATCTCAGAGCGTCCGCACCGTACTGGTCGATGATTTCCAGCGGGTCGATACCATTGCCCAGAGACTTGGACATCTTGCGGCCTTCTGCGTCACGAACCAGACCGTGTACATAAACGTACTTGAACGGGGATTCGCCCATTTCTTCCAGACCGGAGAATACCATTCTTACAACCCAGAAGAAGATGATGTCGTAACCGGTAACCAGAACGTCGGTGGGATAGAAGTATTCCAGATCCTTGGTCTTTTCCGGCCAACCCAGAGTGGAGAAGGGCCACAGCGCAGAGCTGAACCAGGTATCCAGAACGTCTTCGTCCTGGCGGAAGTGAGTGTCACCGCACTTCGGGCATACTTCCGGCATTTCTGCAGCTACAACCATTTCGCCGCACTTTTCGCAGTAGTATGCGGGGATTCTGTGACCCCACCACAGCTGACGGGAAATACACCAGTCGCGGATTTCTTCCAGCCAGTGCAGGTAAATCTTTTCAAAACGATCGGGAACGTGAGTCAGTTCGCCGTTCTTAGCAACTTCAATTGCGGGCTTTGCCAGTTCTTCCATGGCAACGAACCACTGGTCGGAGATCATGGGTTCGATGACATTGTGACATCTGTAGCATTCACCGGAAGGAATGACCTTTTCTTCGATCTGAACCAGGTAACCTGCTTCTTCCAGATCCTTGACCCAAGCCTTACGGCATTCGTATCTGTCCATGCCAGCGTACTTACCAGCCATGTCATTCATGGTAGCATCAGGATTGATGCAAGCCAGCTGTTCCAGGTTGTGTCTCTGACCAACTTCGAAGTCGTTGGGGTCGTGAGACGGGGTGATCTTTACCGCACCGGTACCCTTTTCCGGATCCGGATACTGGTCAGCGATGATGGGAATTTCTCTTCCTACCAGCGGCAGTACCACCTTGGTACCTACCATATCCTTGTAACGTTCATCGCTGGGATGTACAGCGATGGCAACGTCCCCGAACATGGTTTCCGGACGGGAAGTCGCTACCACGATACCTTCGCCGCCATCTGCAGCGGGGTATCTGAAGTACCAATACTTACCCGGCTTGTCTTCGTGTTCTACTTCTGCATCGGACAGGGAAGTACCACAAACGGGGCACCAGTTGATGATACGGTTACCCTTGTAGATCAGACCCTTGTTATACAGACGGATGAAGTGTTCTACAACGGCCTTGTTGCAGCCTTCGTCCATGGTGAATCTTTCACGATCCCAGTCGCAGGAGGAACCCAGCTTACGGATCTGCTTGTTGATTCTTCCGCCGAATTCTTCTTTCCAAGCCCATGCTCTCTTCAGGAATTCTTCACGGCCCAGTTCTTCCTTGGACTTTCCTTCTTCTGCACGGATCTTTTCCACTACCTTAACTTCGGTAGCGATACTTGCGTGGTCGGTGCCGGGCAGCCACAGTGCGCTGAAGCCCTGCATTCTCTTCCAGCGGGTCAGTACGTCCTGCAGAGTCTGGTCCAGAGCGTGGCCCATGTGCAGCTGACCGGTGATGTTGGGAGGCGGCATTACGATGGTGAAGGGCTTCTTGTCTTCATCCACTTCTGCATGGAACGCCTTGCTTTCTTCCCAGGACTGATAGATGCGATCTTCAAAGTCCTTCGGACTATATGTCTTCGCTAAATTCTTTTCCATTGATCCTTGTTCCTTTCTGATTTGACATCGGCGGGCTTTCCCGCCGCGGCAACCGCTTCGCGGCTTGCCCAAAAAACTGAAAACCGTCCTGAAAGGCTCTTGCCTTCAAGGACGGATATTTCCGCGGGACCACCTTGATTCCTCTGCAAAACAGAGGCACTCATTTGATGATGCGCTCCAAAGCAACCTTCATCGACAGTGACCGGTAAGACCTCTCAGCCACGGATCTTTTCTCTTGTCCCGGTATGGTTCGACTACTCCTCTTTTTCATCGCGCGTATTCACTTTTTCGTTTCAGAACGATTACACTTTATTTTATCAAAAAACGGGGTCGTGTCAACCCCGTTTATTGAAATTCCAGCGGTTTCCCTATTTTTTATTTCTGATTTATTCACCCTTCGCTGCTAAGTATTTCACCAGGAAGGAACGTCT
>JAFOGM010000332.1 GCA_017386805.1 Bacillota bacterium | reverse complement strand
TTCAAACTTTGCAAACATGTTTAAACCTCCTAATGAGTTAACAAGTTTGGTACGCTTGTACGCACCAGTGAGAGCTTTATAACCTTAAAATTACAGTTTACCCAGACCCATGCAATTCCGGGAACAATAATAAAACTGCGCATTGGATACAAAACGCTCTACGTTTCTATAATAGAACAAAACCCTAGAGTTCGCAATGCTTTTTTAACATTTTCTTTGCAATTTTTTGATTTTTGTTAACATGAATTTAACAGTTTTCTTATTTTCCTTAACCATTTCTTGGCAATTATCCACCATCTCTTTGCGCTTTTTTAATATCCAATCAACAAAACGGCCCACCCATGTGACATCCGTCATGGGCAGGCCGTCAATTCCTGTTCTTATTAAGATTTATTTTTTGCTCTGAACCTCATCCCACAGTTCCTTGAACTTCGGCAGGGATCTCTGAATCATATCGTAATCCACGCAATAGGAGATTCTTACATAGCCAGGGCCCCCGAAGCCGGAGCCAGGTCCTAATACGATCTGGTACTTCTTCGCCATTTCATAGAATTCCCAGTCATCTTCGATGGGGGACTTCATGAACAGGTAGAATGCACCCTGAGGCTTGAAGCATTCGTAACCGATGTCCACCAGACCCTGCCAGAGCAGGTCTCTGTTTCTCTTGTAGCCTTCCACATCCACTTCCGCATCGAGACACTTTGCTACGGCCTTCTGGATCAGAGACGGCGCGTTAACGAAGCCCATGGTACGGTTTACGGTGTTGCAGGCGTTCCAGATCGCTGCGTAATCATCGATATCGCTGGGGATCACCAGGAAGCCCAGACGTTCGCCGGGGAGAGACAGGGACTTACTGAAGGAATTTGCTACGATAGCGTTCTTGCAGCAGTTCGGCAGGTACGGGACTTCCACACCGTCATATGCCACGTAGCGATAGGGTTCGTCCGCGATGATATAGATCGGCGCACCGAACTCTTCGCTCTTCTTCACTGCAATGTCGGAGATCTTCTTCAGGGTTTCTTCCGGATATACGGCGCCGGAGGGGTTATTGGGGGAATTGATCAGAATGATTCTGGTCTTTTCGTTGATCTTCGCTTCAAATTCATCCAGTTTGGGCTGGAAGTTTTCATCGGTTCCGGACAGAACCAGGTTTGCATCCATGTGGATCGCATAGCACTTATATTCACTGAAATAGGGTGCAAAGGTGATCACTTCGTCTCCGGGATTCAGCAGAATCTGGAAGATCAGATTCAAACCACCGGCAGCCCCTACGGTCATTACTACGTTATTGGGTCCAAAATTGGTACCGAAATTCTTGTTTTCATGGTCAGCGATGGCTTTACGCACATCTGCGTAACCATAGCTTCCGGTATAGCTGTGAAGCGCCATAGGCTTCTGGGTATTCAGTTCGCTGATGATCGCATCCTTTACAGCTTCCGGCGGTTCCACGCTGGGATTTCCGATGCTGAAATTGTATACATTTTCAACACCCAGTTCCGCGATCATGGCCGCAGCATCCAGGAACATGCGGCTGATTCCTACGCCTTCATCGATCAATGTCTGTACTTTTTTCGCAATCATGATAGTCACATCTCTTTTCGTAAATATTTTTCCGGCAGCCGCTGGCTGCAGCTGCCGGAAATGTTTATGTCTTGCTTTTATGCTTTGTAAGTGGTCTTACCGTTCATAATGGTTTCGCAGATAGCGATATCCTTGATCTTCGCATCTTCTACAGCGAATACGTCTTCTGCCAGAACAACTAAGTCAGCCTTGAAGCCTTCCTTCACCTGGCCCAGCTCGTTTTCAGCGAACATTGCCTTTGCAGCGTGGGTGGTGAACATTTCTACTGCTTCGTAAGCGCTTACCTTTTCATGAGGCAGCCAGCCGCCTTCCGGGAAGCCGTTCTTCTTCTGACGGGTCACTGCGAAGTACAGGTTATCCATAACGTCGAAGCTTTCTACCGGAGCGTCGGAACCACCAACGGTTAAGATACCCAGATCGTTCATGGTCTTCCATGCGTAGGTTTCCTGCATCCAGTCATAGCCAACGCGAGCTTCGGTGATATCCATATCGGTGGGTACGAATACGGGCTGGATGTAAGCTACGATTTCGTCCTTTGCCATTCTGTCCAGGATTTCCTTGGTGGTCAGCTGAGCGTGAACGATACCGTGACGGCAGTCGGTTCTGGGATATGCCTTGTTAGCAACTTCCACAGCTTCTAAAGTAACTTCCATCGCCTTGTCGCCGATGCAGTGTACAGCGATCTGCATGTCGTTCTTCTGCGCCAGAGTTACGAACTCGTTCATGGTTTCCTGGTTGTGTACTAAGATACCGTACTGATCTTCAGTTCCAACGTAGGGCTTGGTCAGAGCAGCAGTTCTTGCGCCCAGAGAACCATCCAGCAGCAGCTTTAAGGGTCCGATCTTGAAGACATCGCCCTGGCCGGTA
>JAFOGM010000331.1 GCA_017386805.1 Bacillota bacterium | reverse complement strand
GGAGCTTCTGCACCCTTTTCCAGAATATCTACAACACAGCCCACGCAAGCACCGTAGCCGCAGCCCATGCGTTCTTCCATGGATACCTGAGCATCCTTATCGCGAGCCATGGCTTCCTTGGCTACGAACTTCAGCATGATCTTGGGACCGCAGGTGAACCAGTGGTCACAATCCATGCCGTTATCCATGGCAGCTGCCAACGCGGTACCATGATAACCCACACGACCGGAGTCGGTTGCCACGATCACGTTGGCGCCCAGCGCCTTGAATTCTTCTTCCAGGAAGGGTTCATCTCTAAAACCGATGGCTACGTTCAGCTTTACGCCCTTTTCCTTCAGAACCTTTGCGGTCTTCAGCATGGGGCAGGAACCGATCCCACCGCCAATCAGCAGCGCGGTGTCGCCTTCCTTTAAAGCAGACAGATCGAAGCCGTTACCCATGGGAGTGGATACGCGGATTTCCTGGCCAGCAGCACATTCGGACATCCATAAGCTGCCCTTACCTACTACAGCGTAGATCAGAGTCAGCACTTCTTCATCTGCATCGCAGATACTGATGGGTCTGGGCAGGATCAGGGATTTGTCGTCGATGTAAACATTAACGAACTGGCCCGGCTTTGCCAGAGAAGAAACTTCAGGAACCTGCAGCTTCATCTCCATGATATTGGTCGCGAGGGAACGATTGGAAAGGATCTTCGCCTTTACGATTTTCTTTGCTTCCATTGATCTTACTCCTTAAAATGCGTTCTGCAGGTCTTCCTTCATGGCGATGACAGCTCTTCTGGATGCTTCTGCGAATTCCGGTCCTACGGTTTCCGGATCAGCGATCATGGCATCCTTCTTGTACGCTGCGATGATACCTCTGGAAGAGTTTACGATACAGCCAACGCCGTTTTCATCGAAGAAGCCCTTCAGGTCAGCACCCTTACCGCCCTGTGCACCATAACCCGGTACCAGGAAGAAGGTGTGGGGCATTCTCTTTCTCAGTTCCACGCCCTGGATGGGATGGGTCGCACCAACAACGGCACCCACCTTGGAGTAGCCGTATTCACCGATGGTGTCTTCGCCCCACTTGGATACCAGGTCAGCAACCTGATTGTACATATAGGTATCTTCCATCATCTTATCCTGCAGTTCACCGCTGGAGGGGTTGGAGGTTCTTACCAGAACGAAAATACCCTTTTCGTCCTTTCTCAGAACCTTCAGGAAGGGTTCGATGCCATCCACGCCCAGATACGGATTGATGGTGATATAATCTTCCTTCCACAGATCGAAGTGTTCGCCTTCGATATCGCAGCCGTCGATGTGGCCTGCATACGCTTCTGCGGTGGAACCGATGTCACCGCGCTTGATGTCGCCGATGACTACCAGGCCCTTGGATCTTGCATATTCACAGGTACGGATGTAAGCATCCAGACCGTCCAGACCGAACTTTTCATACATCGCGATCTGAGGCTTTACTGCCGGGATCAGGTCGTAAGTTGCATCGATGATCAGACGGTTGAATTCCACAAACATTTCAGCCACAGCCTTGGGAGTCTTTCCGTACTTTTCGAACATTTCTTTCTTCAGATAGTTGGGGATCATCACCAGAGTGGGGTCTAAACCAACGACGGTGGGATTTCCGGTTTCTTTAATTTTCTTGATCAGCTGGTCAATCATTTTTATTCTCCTTTATTTCATCACGGTGTCGCAGTATTCACATGCCCAGTGGCCATCTTCGGTGGGACGGGCCAGCGGTTTTACTGCACGGTCGTTGTTAGTTACACATTTCGGATTGGTACAGGGAACTGCCTTCGCTTCCGGATGGATCTCAATGGGCAGACGCTTGGTCTTTTCCCAGGTGGTTACACCGGGTTCCAGACCCAGCAGTGCTACAATCAGGGCCATTCTTACGTACATGCCATAGATTGCCTGATCGAAGTACAGAGCTCTCGGATCTTCGTCCACATCGAACTCGATTTCATTGACGCGGGGCAGCGGATGGAGAACCATCATATCTTCCTTGGCCAGCGCCATCTTTTCCTTGTCCAGAATGTAGCTGTCCTTCAGGCGTTCATACTGTTCCTTGTCATCGAAACGTTCCTGCTGAACGCGGGTCATATAAAGAACATCCAGCTGGGGCATTGCTTCTTCCATGCTCTTGGTTTCCACGAAACTGATGGAGTCGCCCAATTCTTCAATCAGGTGCTGGGGCATCTTCAGTTCATCGGGAGCAACGAACACGAATTTCACATTTTCATAGCGGGACATTGCCATTAAGAGGGAGTGTACGGTACGACCATACTTCAGGTCCCCGCACATACCGATGGTCAGATTGTCGAAGTGGCCCTTCAGTCTGTGGATGGTCATCAGGTCTGCCAGCGTCTGGGTCGGATGCTGATGGCCGCCGTCACCGGCATTGATCACCGGAATGGAACAGCTCATGGCAGCCGCCTTCTGCGCCCCTTCCACGAAGTGTCTCATGGCCATGATATCTGCATAGCCGCCGATGATTCTCGCAGTATCACCGATGGTTTCGCCCTTGGATACGGAGCTTGCCTTGGGGTCTGCAAAGCCAATCACCTTACCGCCCAGTCTGCACATGGCAGTTTCGAAACTCAGTCGGGTTCTGGTACTGGGTTCATAGAACAGGGTGGCTAAGATTTTGTTGCTGCAGATCGCAGCATATTTTTCCGGATGATCGATGATATCATCTCCCAGGCAGAACAGGGCATCCAGTTCTTCCACGCTGAAGTCGAAGGGTGCCATCAGGCTTCTGCCTTTCAGTCCCTTTAAAATTTCCATTGTTTTCTGATCCATGGTATCTCCTCTCATTGCTTACTATTAACTATTTTGTTTTATCCATATGTACATCCATCTGCGGGAAGGGAATGGAGATCCCCTGCTCGTCGAAGGCTTCTTTTACATTCTGATTCATGTAGTAGTACAGATCCCAGTAATCGGGAGTTTTTACCCACAGCTTGGCCACTAAGATGATAGCGCTGTCACCGTGACTGTCTACGCCCACCATGGGTTCCGGCTCAGAAACCATCAGGCCGCTGCTTTCAGCAACTGCCAGAATGGCATCTTTGGCCTGGTCGATGCTGTCGCCATAGCCGATGGAGAATTTCAGATCCAGACGTCTCAGGTCGGAACGGCTGTAGTTGATGATGGTACTGTTGGATAAAGTACCGTTGGGGATCGTAATGATCTTATTATCTACAGTGTGAATGGTGGTGCAAAGAATATCGATCTGATCTACGGTACCTTCCACACTCATATTGTTGATGTAATCACCCTTGGTAAAGGGCTTGTTGATGCTGATGAGAACACCACCGGCTACGTTAGCCAAGCTGTCTTTCAAAGCCAGAGCTACTGCTGCACCACAGGTACCCAGAACTGCCACGATGGATGTAGCTTCGATACCAAAGACAGGCAGAACCATCATGACCACGATCACCCACATGAGAATATTAGCGATGCTGATCACAAAAGGATGCATTACCGGATCCAGCTGGGTTTTTTCCAGCGTTCTTTTCAGTATTTTCTTCGCAGTCTTAATCAGGATCGAACCGATGACCACGACTAAAATCGCCTTCAGAACCGGACCTAAAAAAGCCAGGCCTGTTACAAGTGTCATACCACCCATCATACCCAAATTTTCCAATGTCATATTCATATCTCTTTCCTCCTTTTGTCCTCCTTAAGAACATATCAAATTATTATACTATTTTTCTGACTTCTTTGACAAGGTATTCCGAAAAAAAGAGCTGTCATTTCTGACAGCTCCTTTGACACTATATTTACTTCGCCCACAGATGTTCCAGAAGCTGCTGGGTCACAGCCGGAACCACTTCTAACAGGCTCTTCTTGTTGACGCGTTCCGTCCACTGATGGTATTCCTTACCGATGGGACCATAGATGACCGCCGGAATTCCGATTTCTTCGATGGCTTCGAAGTCCAGGCTGTAGAGATCGCCCCACATAGGTGTATTGGTGGAGAACGCATTGTAATCGAAGGGATGGTCCATGCAGCTGTAGCTGGCATCGGAAATACCCATGAAGTAATTTTCATAGTTCATTTCCTGGCCGTAAGCCTTGGCAGCTTCCTTCACGAAGTTATATGCATCGGTACCTGCGCCTTCCTTACCAGCGATCAGATCGCTGTGAACGGCCGGATAATAAGGCGGTGCAAAGCCCAGCAGTACCAAAGGCTGTTTGATGTCTGCATAGTTCAGGACCTTATCCATGAGAGCAATGGTTGCCGACGGGTAATTCAGTTCGCCGCTGGCGGTTTTCGCTGCGATTTCTTCATACGCTCCTTTGTAGAAGGCTGCAAAACCTGCTTCGTCCTGATCCTTCAGCTGCTGGATCAGTTCCGCAAAGCTCATGACCAGAGTATCGTAATGCAGCTTTTCTCTGGATTCAAACTTATTCATCTTCTTAAATTCCTGATAGGTATCGTTCAGCTTGGTCACCTGCTCTTCAAATACCTCTTCGGAAATCTTTCTCAGCTTGGCCAGAATCTGATCCGGAGTCTGAGAGAAGCTGAGTACGGTGAAGTAACCGGATGCACGATAAGGAATGGATACGTCGTAGATTTCCTTCATATCGCGCAGATTGGTCCAGGTAGGCGGCATCGTCGCTTCGCCTTCATAACAATCGGAGAATTCCAGACTTCCATTGGTTCTCAGGTAAATGCCGGACAAAATTCCCAGCGGAGAAATTCCGTTGAAGCACATACCTACATGAGCCGTAACCCCCTGCACCATAACCACCGGCATACACTTCCCTACGGAACCGATGGACATGATCTGCTTTCCATCCGCAACATTGGTGGGTTCCGGGTCAACCAGCAATTTATAATCCAGATCATATTTTCTCTTGAATTCTCTCAGGACCTGAGCACCTGCTCTCATCCCTGCAGAATAGGATTCTTCATCGGGAACGGCCATGAAGAACAGAGAACCGGCCAGTTCACCCTTCTGGGCTTTTTCCGCGTACTGTTCAAACAGAGCCATGTGGATGGCCAGACCACCCTTCATATCGGCAGCCCCTCTTCCCCAGATCCATTCGCCGGACTCCATGTCTGCTCTCTGTACAGGATTCAGTGCTTTTTTCGCCAGAGCCGCTTCCAGCTCTTCGCCAATGGTAAAAGCCAGACCTTCCGCTTCGCCGTAAACTTCAGCATTCACTACGTCGAAATGTCCCATCATAACGACGGTATTGTTGTTATTTCCCTTCAGGAAGGCGTAAGGAACGGTTCTTCCATGGGCATCACCGGGAATCTGTAACAAACCCACATTTTCCGGATGGTCTTTGAAATACGGAATCGCACTGAGGAAGTCATAAATATAAGCAGCACATGGGACTTCTTTTTTGGAATCACTGATACTATCAAAAGCAACCAGATCCTTCATGATCTTCATAATTCTATCTTTCATCGCTTTCCCTCCCAGGCACAGGCCTTATCTATATATTTTTTCTTATTATACCGCAATCTCTTCTCCAGTTGTACTACAAATTGTCAAAATCTTTTGTAAAAATTTCATCTGCCTATAGTTTTCATGTAAATTTTTCGTTCACAGACCCCTCTCCTATGTAAAATCTGGGTAAGACAAGTGACAAAAACCCCGCAATATGGTAAACTATCTTTGATTTTTTACTTAGATTTTGAGAATCCTACCTTTAAAGGAGTATATATCATATGAAAATCATCATTGTAGGGGACGGAAAAGTTGGTCAGACGCTGACAAAACAGTTGTCCAAGGAAGGTCATGACCTGACCGTCGTGGACTCCAACCCCAAAATTTTAAATGAGAATATCGAAAACTTTGACATACTTACCGTAGAGGGTAACGGCGCTTCCATGGAAACTCTGCGCCGTGCCAATGCCGGTGAGGCTGATGTTTTGATTGCCGCAACCAGTACGGACGAAATCAATCTGCTGAGCTGCATCACCGCAAAAAAACTGGGAGCGAAGCACACCATTGCCCGCGTTAGAAATACGGAATACCGCGAACAGCTGGTTGCTCTGCGAAAGGAATTGGGTCTTTCCATGACCATCAATCCGGAATATGCAGCGGCCAGAGAAATCTATCAGATTCTCCAGCTGCCCAACTTCGTGAAGCGTGAAACCTTTGCCAAGGGCCGCGTGGAGCTTGTGGAAATGCGCATCGACGAAAAGAGCCCTTTGAAAGGAGTCGTTCTGCATCGCTTACAGACCATTTTCGGTCCAAAGCTGAAAGTTCTGATTGCTGCCGTTCTCCGCGAGGAAGAAGTCATCATCCCTTCCGGTAATTTCGTCATCGAAGAAGGAGATCACGTATTCTTTGCAGCCAAAACTGCACAGTTGGATCAGCTTTTAAAAACGCTGGGGATCTCCAAACAGCGTGTAAAACACGTTATGATCATTGGCGGCGGCCGCATTGCCCACCATCTGATTCCCCGACTGTTGGATGCCGGGATCAAAGTCAAAGTCATTGAAAAGAATCACGATAAATGCTTGAGTTTATACAACGAATTCCCCCAGGTCACCGTGGTGGAAAGCGACGGTTCTCTTCAGCAGGTCCTGGAAAGCGAAGGAATCGATCAAACCGACGCGATCGTAACGCTGACCAATATCGATGAAGAAAATCTGATCATTTCCATGTTTGCTCATCACTGTGGTGTAAAGAAGATCGTTACGAAGATCGGTCGTCTGGAATACGGAAGTCTCTTTACCGACATGGGGATCGGAAGTATCATCAGTCCCAAGGAACGCTGCAGCGCCGATATCATCCGTTATGTCCGCGCGATGCAGAATGCGGAAGGCAGTGAAATCGTGGCCCTGTACCACATTGCCAACGAACAGGCAGAAGCCATGGAATTCCGCGTGGATGACACCGTACGTTACCTGGGTGTCCCTTTGAAAGAGATTCCTTTAAGAAAAAACATCCTGCTGGCCTGCGTCACCCACGGAAACGAACCCATGCTGGCTGACGGTAACACCCGCTTCTACGAAGGCGATTCCGTGGTGGTTCTCAGTACCGGTCAGCACATGATCCATCACTTAAACGACATTTACGCAGAATAGCGAGGTGAGTATATGAATATCAAATTCGTAGGCAACATCCTCGGGCGGATTCTTCTTCTGGAAGCACTCATGTTGATTCCCTCCACCGTAATCGCCTTGGTGGACGCTGACGGAACCTTCCGTCCCTTTGTGGGAACCATCTCCCTGCTGCTGATTGCTTCGGCCTCGCTGTATCGCATCACCCGCGACAACGAATCCCGCCGCTACTATGCGCAGGAAGGCTTTATTACGGTTGGTCTGGCCTGGATTTTTCTGTCCCTGTTCGGCGCAATGCCCTTCTGGTTCAGCGGTCAGGTTCCTTCTTACATTGATGCCTTCTTCGAAACCGTATCCGGTTTTACAACTACTGGAGCTTCGATCCTGACCAATGTGGAAGGTCTCAGCCGAAGCCTGCTTTTCTGGCGCAGCTTCACCCATTGGCTGGGCGGTATGGGGATCCTGGTCTTCATGCTGGCAATCGTTCCCGGCGGAAGCGACTCCAGCTACTCCCTGCACCTCATGCGTGCAGAGAGCCCTGGCCCCAGCGTCAGTAAGCTGACCCCCCGAATGAAAAGTACCGCTATGATTCTATACGGTTTATACTTCGTTCTGACAGTGATCTGTCTCCTGTTGTATCTCCTGGGAGGAATGCCTCTGTTCGAAGCCTTCTGTCACGCCTTCGGCACTGCTGGTACCGGTGGCTTCGGTGTACTGAACAGCAGTATGGCGGAATATTCCCCCTACATCCAGTGGGTCACCACCATTTTCATGGCTTTATTCGGAGTTAACTTCTCCGTTTATTTCTTCATTATGATCCGGGAATATGCTGCGGCTCTTTTAGACGAGGAACTGCGCTTATACGTAGGGATCATGGTGATTTCTACGGCATTGATCACCTTTGACATCAATCCGCTATATGGCACTATCGGCGAAAGCCTTCGTCACGCAGCCTTCCAGGTCAGCACGATCATGACCACCACAGGATATGCCACCACAGATTTTGATCTCTGGCCCTCCTTCTCCAAGACCCTTCTGGTTCTCCTGATGCTGTTGGGAGCCAGCGCCGGCAGTACCGGCGGTGGTCTGAAAATGGCCCGCGTTCTGCTTTTGATCAAAACACTGAAAAGAAATATCACACAGTCTCTGCGTCCCCGTGCTGTTCGTTCTATCCTGATCAACAAATATCCCATGGACGAACAGATCGTGCAGAATACCAACGCCTATTTTTCTGCGTATTGTATTCTGACCGCAGCCGCAGTCCTGCTGATTTCTCTGGATGGTAATCCTTTCACCACCAACATTACTGCAGCCATTGCCTGCTTCAATAACATTGGTCCCGGTCTGGAGATGGTTGGCCCCACCTGCAACTACGCCTTCTTCAGTCCGTTCTCCAAGCTGGTACTCAGTGCAGCTATGTTATTGGGACGTTTGGAGATTTTCCCCATCCTTGCCCTGTTCAGTAAGCGAGCCTGGAACAGAGCTTTATAAGCGATTTCATAAGTCCCGGTCTTCCGGGACTTTTTTCATGCACACATCCATCCTTTCCTGAATATCTTATAGTAGTTTCGCTCCCGGATCGTTCCTCACGAATCCTCCGGCACAGCGAAAAAATCTGAAAGAAGTAGGTGAATCTGAATGTCTGATGGATGCGGATTATTACACGGAGACGGCGGTATCGATACCAGCCTGTTATTCTTCTTCCTGCTGCTTGTGATCATCTTCTGTAACTGCTACAGTCGATAACGTCCATACCCGGGATCGCAGCGATCACAAACAAAAAGGAGCTGTCGCCAGCCGAGTTCTTCTCAGCGGAGCGACAGCTCCTTTGCTTTTATGTCATTGTAACGTTACAGAACAGACTCCAGAAGTTTATCCGCACCGTGAACCAAAAGGATCGAGCATTCGATTCTGTTGACCCAGGCGTAGGGAATTTCATCCAGGCCCAAATATGTACCCAGGATCGCTCCGCAGATGGCAGCAACCGTATCGCTGTTCCCACCCTGGTTCACCGCCAGAAGGATCGCCTGTTCAAAGTTCTGAGAGTAGCGAAGTGCACAGTAAATTGCCAGTGCAATGGCTTCCGAACCGGTTTCACCGCTGCCGATGGCAGCCAGGTCGATGCGGTTGGCCATTTCCAATTCGCTGTCGTTCAAAAGGTCACCGGTACGATTCATCTGCGCAGCCAGAGATCTGGCCTTTTCGATCAGATCACGGGTAGTTTCATGTTCCGGCCAGCTTTCCAGTTCCTTCATGCAGCGGACAATGGCAGCTTCCAGATCCTTTCCGCGGATCAGCTGGGAAATCAATGCAGCCAGGAAGCCTGCCGGTAAATAGGCATCGGGATGGCCGTGGGTGATCGCCGCACTTTCTGCACCGATGCGGAAGGCCATCTTGATATCATTATAGAAATACAGACCGATGGGAGCCGCTCTCATCACAGCACCGGTTCCGGGATTCTGATTCAGCGGTTTCTTTATGGTTCCGTATTTCCCATTGATACAATCTTCCAGGGTACTGATGTTCACCTTATCCGGTGTTCTTCTGGCGAAGAGTTCCTTGTTTTCCAGGATCTCACCACCCAACAGGAATTCGTAATTTTTATCTGCGAACTTTCCGGTCTGGGTGTAGAGCCATTTCTGATAGCAGTAGAACAAGCTGGAAGTGTAGGCATACACCCCGCGTTCCTTCGCTTTCTTATCGGCCCACAGCAGTCCATCCACCGTCATGATGTTCATCTGGGTATCGTCAGAGAACAATGCTTCTTTTCGTTCTTCATGAATCGGAAGCTTTGTGATTCCATGCGCCCCATATTCGCTGCGGATCTGGTTCCAGCTCATGTCTTCCACGGGATATCCCATGGCATCTCCACAGGCACCGCCTACGAGACAACCTCTGAAATAATTTTTTTGAGTCTTAGCAGCATCCATTCTCTATTCCTCCATGATGGTAACCAGTTCTACGTCAACTCCGTCTTCTTCCACAGAAATCAAACCATAGGTACAATTGGCTTCCAGATGACCCATCAGCGAATCCACCGTCTGTCCATCCACAGTAAACTGAACTGCAGTGATTTCATCAAAGCTCTTCACCAGCGTCCGAACTACCTGTTCGATCAAGTAGACCTCTTCCATGGAACCACCGTGCATCGCTTCGCCATTGAAATCCACCACGGCCACACCGTCGGTCACAGTCGTATCGTTTACCATTTCGACCTTAACCATGGTATCCATTCCTTCTCCCATCACTTCTGTCAGAAGATCCAGAGCAATATCATAAATATCATAGACTTCGCTCATTTCTGCATCCGTTGATGCGAGAACTTCTGTCATAATCATGGGTTCTATGGATTCATCACCGGTCTCCAGATACTCGGATGAAACGTAATAGAGCTTCACCGAATAATCCAGAACGGATTCTTCATCGGTATCCGCCGGTCCTCCACCACAGCCTGTCATCATTCCCATTGACAAAATCAAAGCCAACAGGAAACCCATATATGTTTTCCATGTCTTTTTCATACGCAGTCTCCTTTCATCCCAGAATTCCCCTGTTTATATCATACCACACTTCGTATTCCAATTGCATCACAATCCTTCCCGAATCCTGGATTTTTATTTTCAAAGAAAAAGCGACGGTGGATCCGTCGCCTTTCTTAGCTTTCTGCCAGGAGCCGATACTGTTTCCATCGTTCCCTGGCATCGGCTTCCGCCTTTTGGAAGAGTTCTTCCGCCACTTCCGGAGAGGTTTTCATCAGCGAGGAATAGCGGACCTGATCCATAAGGAAAGCCCGGAAGTTTCCCATAGGTTCCTTCGAATCCAGTATCATAGGCGATTCTCCCATTTCTTTTCTCCGGGGATCATATCGGTACAGGTGCCAATACCCGCGGTTCACCGCTTCTTTCATGTTTTCCTGACTCTTTCCCATTCCTTGCTTCAATCCGTGGCTGACGCAGGGTGCATAACAGATCACCAGCGATGGCCCCGGATAGCTTTCCGCTTCCTTCAAGGCTTTTACCAGCTGATTTTTATCTGCCCCCATGGCCACCTGAGCCACGTACACAGTTCCATAGGTCATAGCCATCCGGCCCAGGTCTTTCTTTCCGGCCCGCTTTCCGGACACTGCGAACT
>JAFOGM010000330.1 GCA_017386805.1 Bacillota bacterium | reverse complement strand
GACATTGTTTGGACCAGTACAAATCCCGATATCGTATCCTTCCTCTACTTAGATGAAATGACCCTGCGAATTGACGGACTAAAACCAGGTACCACGGTAATCACCGCAGCCTGCTCTGCACTAAAAACATCCGCTTCTTGCACCGTTACCGTTCTTGAAGAAGACACAGAAAATAACGTAGAAGAAGTAGAAGAAGAACAACCCATGCCTACCATAACTGTCGTCAAACCCTCCAAAGATGGTTCTCCGGTTACCGTTCCCGTAGATAACATCACCAGCGGAACTGTTGCCTTCATTGTTTATGAAGACGGTACCGAACAATTATTGAAAACCTGCTATGTAGATGGCGATGATTTAAAGGTCCGCATCGACGAAAATGCCACTCTGAAAATCGTAGATAACAAGAAGACCTTCAACGACCTGAAACAGGGAGCTTGGTACAATAGTGCCGTAGACTCCGTATCCGCCCGCGGATTGATGAACGGTACCAGCACCACCCAGTTCTCTCCTAGCGTTACCGTAAATCACGCCATGGCTTGGACCATGCTGGCCAACCTGAATGACCAGCCCATCTCCGGTTCCTCCCCCTGGTATGACAAGAGCCGTACCTGGGCAATGGAAAACAACCTGACAGACGGTTCTGATGCCACTGGAACCATTGAACGTCAGGAACTGGCCACTCTGCTTTGGAAACAGGCCGGAAGTCCCAACAGTACTCGTGGCTTCGACGGCTTCGTGGATGCGGATCAGATCGACGCAGAGAACGTGGTTGCCATGCAGTGGGCACTGGAAAACGGCATCATGGCTGGTAAAACCGGAGGAAAGATGGATCCCACCGGAAGCACCACCAGAGCCGAAATCGCCCAGATGTTCAAGAACTTTGTTTCCAGCGATGCCTACAGATAAATACATCTTTTCCTGAGAAATAAAAAAGCTGTTGCTTCAGCCGACCTTTCAGTCAGCGGAGCAACAGCTCTTTTTCTTTTTGATTTAGTACGGTTCCACCTGTTCTAAGGTGATATGTCCGATGGTAGCACTGCGGAATTCGTCGATGACGGTCTTACCGGTGCGTTCGTAGTCGATACGACCGCCGGACAGGATAAATCCGCGCTTCTTGGCAATCAGCTCCATGGTGTCCAGAGCAGTTTCGCCCAGTTCGGTCAGCTTGTAGCGTTCCATCAGCAGTTCCGGATAGCGGACCTGCAGTACCTTGATCAGTTCCAGACACAGGGTAGCGATGTCCAGAATTTCATCCTTGATAGCACCACAGAAGGCCAGATTCAGACCAACTTCCGGATCTTCGAACTTGGGCCACAGGATACCGGGAGTGTCCAGCAGCTGCATATCGTTGCCCAGGTTCAGCCACTGCTTTCCTCTGGTCACACCGGGCTTATTTCCGGTCTTAGCACTCTTCTTTCCGGTCAGTCGGTTGATCAGACTGGACTTTCCTACGTTGGGAACACCTACGATCATCATGCGCAGAGGCTTTTTACGAGCCGCATCCTTATTCTTATCGTCGCGGATCTTTTCCAGAAGACGGATCAGCTGGTTGGCTCCCATGCCGCTCATGCAGTTCATGGCCAGGACCAGATTTCCTTCCTGCTTGAAGAACTCGGACCACGCCTTGTTTTCTTCCGCATCCGCCAAATCGCTCTTATTCAGAATGATGATTCTCTTCTTGTCACCCACCAGCTGGTCGATGATGGGATTACGGCTGGAACAAGGGATACGGGCGTCGATGACTTCCACCACCAAGTCCACCATCTTCAAATTTTCCTGGATCAATTCCCGGGTCTTTTTCATGTGCCCCGGATACCAGTTGATATTTTCGATCATATATAATAGCCTTTCTTTTCATAAAACAAGCTTCAGCTTCAATTTGCCCAAATAGTATATCACACTCTTTGAAAAAGTTCCATACAAAAAGGTCACCGCATTGCGATGACCTTTCGATTTTCAATTGATTTCTGCGGCAATCGGCTTCGCCTACTTCTTCGTCGCGTCCTTCAGTTCATTGATGATCATTCCGGACAGAGCCAGCAATGCCAGAACGTTGGGTACAACCATCAGCTGGTTGAACATGTCAGCCAGTTCCCAAACCAGATTATTGGATAACAGAGAACCCAGAAACATGAAGATAATAGCGACAATCATGTAAGGAAGAACCGCCTTCTTACCGAACAGGTATTCCACATTCAGCTTACCGAATAAATTCCAGCTGAGGATGGTAGAGAAAGCGAAGAACAGTAAGCAGATGGCTACAAATGCACCGCCCAGGCTTTCACCGAACACAGATCCAAAGGCCAGCTGAGCCATATTGGTCTTAGCCACGCCTTCTGCAGAACCAGAAGCCAATACGCCGTCTGCGGTGTACAGAGTGGAGATTACAACCAGTGCAGTCATGGTCAGAACCACAAAGGTATCGATGAATACGCTGACCATAGCAACAACACCCTGATCGTGGGGTCTCTTTACGTTAGCCATTGCGTGAGCGTGAGGGGTGGAACCCATACCAGCTTCGTTGGAGAACAGACCTCTCTTCGCACCCTGGCTGATGGCAGTTTTAATGGCATAACCGAAACCACCGCCGATGATAGCTTCCGGATGGAAGG
>JAFOGM010000329.1 GCA_017386805.1 Bacillota bacterium | reverse complement strand
TGCTTTCCGAAAACTGCCGTCAATACCTGTGGTTGGCTCTGAGCCAGCTGACCAATGGTGGTGATCCCCATCTGATTCAACTTTTCCGAGGTGGCCTGTCCCACGAAGAACAATTCTCCCACAGGCAGCGGCCATAAAATGTTCCGGTAATTTTCCCTGCTGATGACGGTAGTCGCATCGGGCTTTTTGTAATCGCTTCCCATCTTAGCAAAGACCTTATTGTAGGAAACGCCTACGGAAAGGGTCAGCCCCAGTTCTTCACGAACCAGTTCGCGAATTCTGTCACCTATTTCTTTCCCCGTTCCGAACAGTTTTAAACTTCCGGTTACATCTAACCAGGATTCATCGATGCTGAAGGGCTCCACCATATCGGTGAACCGGAGATAGATCTCATTGATTTTCAGGGAATATTCTTTATATAACCGGTGATGGGGCGGAACCAGCACCAGCTCCGGACATTTTTTCTTCGCCTGCCAGACAGTTTCCGCCGTCACAATACCGAATTTTTTCGCATGATCGTTTTTCGCCAAAATGATCCCGTGGCGGCTTTCGGGATTTCCGCAGACAGCCACCGGCAGATCCTTCAGGTGAGGAAGCTGCAGCAATTCCACAGAAGCGTAAAATCCGTTCATATCACAATGTAAAATGGTACGATCCTGGCTCATGCCTTTTCCTCCCTATGAAAAAACCGCGGACCACGTCTCCGTGGCGCGCGGCCATACTTTTCTTTTACGCCGGAAGAACGATCACATCGGCGATCCCGATAGTTTTTCCGCGCAGATTTTCAATGACGCGGTTTCGTCCCGTCGCTTCTCTAGATTCTCCCAGTACAATATGAGTGATCTGATGTTCTCTCACCAGATCCACAAGAGTTTCTACAACATCATCTGATTCTTCGATCGTCAAATGTGCTCCGTAGGCTTCTGCTCTGGTATATAAATACGCCAGGGCAGTTTTGTTGCTGTCATCCTCATAAGCGTCATTCCTGATGCCTGTCACATGAACGATATGGAGCTGGCCACCCTGATCGGTGAGCATCTCGTGTCCGAACTTGATCAGACGATCACACGTACGCTGCTGCGTAACGCAGACCATTACATTTCGCATGCCAAACCTCTATTTTTTAATATGATTAAGATAAGATCATTATATCACAAATGCGTTGCTTTAGGCCAGAATTTCTGCCAGACGGATCAGGGAAGTATCGGTGATGCGCTGCATCTTCAGTGCTTCTTCCAGATCCATGTCGAAGATTTCGTTGCCGCGGATACCGATAGCTCTGGAGCTGGAATCTTCCTTCAGCAGCTTCACTGCACGGTAGCCAACCTGGCTTGCTAACATTCTGTCTCTGCAGGTGGGAGTACCGCCTCGCTGGATGTAACCCAGAACCACGACCTTGGTTTCCACGCCAGTACGTTCTTCCAGAACGCGGGCCAGTTCACGGGAGCTCATCTTCACGCCTTCTGCGTGGAGGATCAGAGAGTGCACCTTACCTCTGTTCTTACCGATGATGATCTTGCGGCAGATGGAGCTCAGGTCTGCATCCACTTCCGGGATCAGAACGGTTTCCGCACCGCCTGCCAGACCGGCATACAGCGCAATGTCACCGCAGTTTCTGCCCATTACTTCCAGAACGGTGGTACGTTCGTGGGAAGAAGAAGTATCACGAATGTTACCGATGGCGCTCAGAACGGTGTTGACGGTGGTATCGAAACCGATGGTGAAATCGGTGTAAGCCAGG
>JAFOGM010000328.1 GCA_017386805.1 Bacillota bacterium | reverse complement strand
GCTGAATCACTACGGTTTTCGTATGGTAATTTGCGAAAAGCATGTGGCGATTTATCGACAAATTGAAGATGTGGTGTATATCTATCATATTGCGGATACGCAGACAGAGTATACAAAATTGTTTTGTTAAAAGAAGAACTGAGCTAATGATAAAGATGGCTCAGTTTTTTTGTGACAACCTCCGGAAATTTGCGGCAGAACGTGAGTTATACTTATGATACAATGAAGTCAAAGTAACGAAGGGGGATATCAGTATGGTTGACAGAACTGAACGAATGGAGATTGCAGCAGAAACCGTAGAGGTTTCGAAGAAGGGAACATACACGTCATATCAAGGAAAGAAGGTAAGCTTCGATGCGGCGTTGGATACGGAATTTTGGGACGCAAAGGATCTGGAAAATCTGAGCGCCGAAGATGCGGTTGCTGTGGATCAGAATGTGGGAAGCAATCCGGCCGCTTCGCGGCCGTCCATTATCTGCGTGGATGAAGATGTTGTGGCGACGGTACTTCGTCTGGCGGAAGAGGGTATGGATATGAGCCGTGTGGGTGTGTTGAACTTTGCGTCGGCGCGACATGCCGGCGGCGGATTTTTGAACGGAGCCATGGCTCAGGAAGAAGCGATTGCGTACTGCTCGAATCTGTATGTAAATCAAATCGTGACACCGTACTACGATCAAAACGCGAAGGTGCGGTCGGCGATGTATACGGACCACATGATTTGGAGCGGTATCACGTTCTTCCGTGACTCGAAGTATCGCTTCCTGGAAAAACCGGTGAAGACCAACGTTCTGACTTCCCCGGCGGTGAACATGGGTCAGGTGCGGATCAAAGGGGAAAACGAAGACATAGCCAAGCGAGTGATGAAGCATCGCATGGGGTTGGTTCTGGATTTATTTGCAGAGAAAGGCTGTAAGACCATCGTATTGGGAGCCTTCGGCTGTGGGGTGTTCCAAAACGATCCTGACGATGTGGCTCAGAATTGGATCGACCTGATCGAAGAAAAGGGACATCACTTCGATCAAATCATCATGACGGTTCTGGATAAACCGGGATTCAGTAATTACAAAGTGTTTAAGAAGTATTTCTAAAAGCTGCGTTGCACATTTGTATTGATGTTGTCAATACAAATGTGTATACTATATGTAAGGAGGTAATTAGAGATATGGAAAAAACCTTTTTGCAAGTCAGAACCAATCCTTCTGATAAAGAACAAGCTAGTGCTATTTTAGAAGAATTGGGGACTAATCTTTCCGCCGTTGTAAATATGCTGCTGAAGCAAATCATTTTGACGAAAGGGATTCCGTTTGATGTGAAAATGCCTCAGGCATACACTGCGGAAGAAAAAGTGGAAGAGATCAGAGCAACGATGGAAATGGAAGGCTTGTCGTTGGAAGAAAGTGAACTTCAATTATTGAGAGCGTATCAGCAGTCAAAAAATAAGGAGGACATACGTCAGCAATTATTGACAGAATTTCTGGGGGATTAAATGAGCGATTTAATTTATTGTTATCCAGAATCAAATGTTCTGAAAAATAAGCTTAATATCCGGGATGTTGAACGTCTTCGGAAAGCAGAACGGATATTAGTGTCGTTAAGATTGAACGATCTTTTAGAAGAACCGATTTTGGGACGATTTGACTTGATGCATCTTCAGCAGATTCACAACTATCTTTTTCAGGATATCTATACTTGGGCAGGCGAGATCCGTACAGTTGATATCGCAAAGTCCAATTTGTTTTGCAAGGTACAATTCATTATTCCGCAAGCTGAAAAGTTATTTGCAGAATTGAGAAGTGACGCGTATTTAACAAATCTTACACGAGATGAATTTGTGAAAAAGTGCGCTTACTATTTTTCCGAAATCAATGCGCTGCATCCATTTCGTGAAGGAAATGGAAGAACACAGAGAGAATTTATAAGACAACTGGCACTGAGCAATGGTTATATTCTGAGATTTTCGGAAGTAACACCGGATGAAATGTTACAGGCAAGTATAGATTCATTTGCCTGTGATTACAGGAAAATGGAGCAAGTTTTTGATAAGGCAATAAAGTAGAAAAGCCCCCGGGACTCACAGGAGTATCCGGGGGCTTTTTGTGATGAAGTCATCATCACGGTATTCAGTTGTACCTTCAGCGTAGCACGAAAAAACGACAAAACCCATCCCCAATCGTTCGTCAAATTCCGACGCGCTTCAACAGGATTCGACGAACAAACCTGATCGGCTATACCCACGGAAATCCTCTTCGGTTCAGGGTTGAGAAATCTCGATTCCTGCGATATAATAAACTTATCGAGCGGTCCCAGTGATTTCGACCATCCGGGACCAGATCTTAAAGACGACAATTTAAGTATCGTCAGGTGCCTGCTGGCTGGCCAGGAAGCGTCGGCCCACGATATGCAGGAGAATAGGGAAGTCGGGTGAAAGTCCCGCACGGTCGCGCCGCTGTAACGGAGGAGCCGTATCTCGAAGATCACTGCCAGAGAACTGCTGGCGGGAAGATGAGGTATGGTGAAGATCCCGGAGTCAGAAGACCTGCCTGAGGATATCGATACATGCATTTTCTTGCGTACGATGAGAAGGTGTATCGGAAACCGCCGCAGAGGTTCGCGGCAGTTTTGACATGCGCCATTCTCATGAATGGTGTTTTTTATTTAGAGGTGAAACGATTATGATAAAAAAACGAGCCATCCTGTTCACCACCTTCGGATCCACACGATCTGAGGTGATGGAACCGATCCTCGACTGTTTCGTGTCCGAGGGGGCGGATCGCTGGCCGGATCGCTGGATCGAGGCAGTGATCACGGGGGAACATGTTCGCCGCGCATTAGCAGAGCGGGGTGTTTCCACAGAATCTCGGGAAGAAGCGTTGGATCGGTTGAGCGATGAAGGTTTCGTTGAAGTGACGGTGCAGCCGCTGCTGATCAACGATGGTGGGGAATATGAAAAAGTGAGAAGACGGATCCAAGCCTATGTGGATCAGACCATAAAGATCATCAAGATCCGACTCGGTCGTCCGCTTCTGTGGTCTCACGAAGATATGGAACGCCTTGCAGATATCCTCTGCACCGGAACTGCGGCGGATCCGGAACAGCCCTTACAAAAGACCGTTTACATCGGTCACGGAACCGGTGGTTCCAGCGATGAACGGTATCGGATTCTGGAACGGAAATTCGCAGATCGCGGCCGCAGCGACATTTGCATCGAGTTGCTGAAATCCAAACGAATTTCGACCGAAGGTTGCCGAAAACCTCTGATGCTGATGGCGGGAGCCCATGCAGAGGAAGCGCAATGTGAACTGACCGGCCTTGGCGAGAACCCGTTGATCCGATCAATTTTCCTGGATCACGCGGAACAAGCGACTTTGATCCGCAGAAATTCCAGCCCGCTGGAGGCTTTGATTCTGACAAAGGCTCAGACCCCCCTGAGCCAGATGCCCAACAACCTGGGATTGGATGAAAGCAAGATCCTGGCTTGCACCGATTTGAGACAAGCCTTAATGATTCAGGAACTGCAGAACCAGGAACTGTTCCCGGACTGCGAACTGGAATTGGTGGAAGGCGATCTGGCGGCGGTGATCGCCATGATCGACGGCCTGGGCGCTGATGACTGCGGCGAGGCCGGCTGCCAGAGTGATTATGCGGGGCTGATCTGCAGCTGCAGTGACTTGAAAGCTCTGGGCTTGGAACACCGGATCCGGGCCATCTTCACGGCGGAAGAGATCGTACCGGCCATCGGCAGCGGTTCGGTGAATGCCATGGAGGCCATGGCTATGCAGGCCTTTATCAACGAACT
>JAFOGM010000327.1 GCA_017386805.1 Bacillota bacterium | reverse complement strand
GGCTGCTGCGAAGAATGCCTTTGCACCGTTTTCTAACTTTCATGTGGGAGCGGCTTTATTAGCTTCGGACGGCAGGATTTTTACCGGCTGCAATGTGGAAAACTCCTCCTATGGAGCTACTATTTGTGCGGAGCGCACAGCCCTGGTAAAGGCCGTATCGGAGGGAAGCCGCGACTTTATAGCCATTGCCGTGGTTTCTCAGGACGGAGAAGCCTGGCCCTGCGGGATCTGCCGTCAGGTTTTATATGAGTTTTCGCCGGAGATGCTGGTGATTACAGGAAATGATGAACATCTGGACGTGGTGAAGCTGAATGAGCTGCTTCCTCACGGATTCCGGCTGGATAGATAACAAAGGAGAAACAATGAAATCAGGTTTTATCGGGATCATTGGCCGTCCCAACGTGGGTAAATCCACGCTGATGAACGCCATCCTGGGAGAAAAGATCGCAATTACTACCAACAAACCGCAGACTACGCGCAATGCCATTCGCGGGATCTATACAAAACATGAAGGCGGCCCTGACGATTGCCAGCTGATCTTCATCGACACACCGGGGATCCACAAGCCCAAGAACAAGCTGGGTTCCTATATGACCGATATGGCAAAGACCACCATGAACGAAGTGGAAGCCATCATCTTTATCGTTGATGGACCGCTGAAGGATGGTTCCGGTGACGCTTACATTCTGGATATGATCCGCAATGTAAAGACACCGAAGATCCTAGTCATCAATAAGATCGATAAGCTGGATCCGGAAACTTACCGTAATATCTACGAAACCTATGAAAACATGAAGGTCTTCGATGAAATCTTTGGTACTGCTGCCATTGAAGGTAAGAATGTGGATGTCCTGCTGAAGGCCATCTCCAAGATGATGCCGGAAGGTCCTATGTTCTTCCCGGAAGATATGGTTACTGACCATCCGGAACGCTTTATCGTCAGTGAACTGATTCGCGAAAAGGTACTGATGTACTTACAGGATGAAGTTCCCCATGGTGTAGCTATTGAAATCGAATCTTACAAAGAAGGCCCCCGTCTGACTTCCATCGGTGCCGTGATCTATTGTGAACGCAAGTCTCACAAGGGTATCATCATCGGTAAGGAAGGAAAGAAGCTGAAGGGCATCGGTAAGAGTGCAAGAGAAGAAATCGAAGCGCTGCTGGGTACCAAGGTCTTCCTGGAACTGTATGTAAAGGTAAAGGAAAACTGGAGAGACAGCGATTTTGCCATCAGCAACTTCGGTTACAAGAGTGAATAATCAGGGGTAAGTAAGTGTACACGGATACTGAAGGAATCATCCTGCGACAAACAAAGACGGTAAACGGCCGGCGCATGCTGACGCTGTTTTCGTTGAAATATGGAAAAATCAGTGCCGGTACAGGAATCAATGAGCGGAGCAGGGGAAAAAATGCTTTGGCGATGCGGCCTTTTACACATGGTCGCTATGAACTGTTCAAAACCAGGGATACTTATAATATCAATGGTGCAGAAACCATTCACAGCTATTACGCCATCGGCGAAGATGTGGATAAATATATGACCTGCGCCTATATCCTGGAGTTTACGGAAAAACTCCTTCCGGAAGAACAACCCATGCCTCAGTTGTTCCATCTTCTGGCAGAATTCTTTGCTGTCATGGAAAACCGAAAAAACCGTTTTGAAACTTTGGTCATCGCATATCAGCTGAAGGCTTTGGCCCTCTGCGGTCATCAGCCGGAGTTGGATGGATGCATCCACTGTGGCTCCAAAGATTCGGTTCTGTTGTTCGACATAAAAGAAGGCGGTGTGGTTTGTGGGCCTTGTACACAAAAATATCCGTCAAATATTGTCAATGCTCCATTGATTTATGAAATAAACTTTGGTATAGTTAATATATTAAGGTATTTTTTGAGTAATCCTCTTACAAGCTTCGAAAAGCTGGCGCTGGATGTGCCCATTGAGAAATTGTTGAGGGTCATGATAAAAGACTATATTGGATATCACCTGGATCTGGGCCCACTGAAAAGTGAAGGCTTTCTTCCTATGTGATGAAGAGAAAAGGCGGTGGAATTATGGAAATCACGTTAGAAAAGATTGAACTGGTGAAGGATCGTACCGGAGTCAGCTACAAGGAAGCCAAGGATGCTCTGGAAAGAGCGGATGGAAGCGTTGTAGATGCGATCATCGAAATCGAAGAAACCATCGATATCAGCAGCAAGTCCAAATTAGGGGAACAGGGCTCTGCCATGATCGATAAGATCAAAGACGCGATCCGTAAGGGTAACATTTCCAAAATTACGATCAAAAAGGATGAAGAGGTTATTTTAAATCTGCCGGTGAACATCGGTCTGGTGGGAACTCTGTTATTCCCGTGGGCTGTGATCGCCAGCACGATCGCTGCATTTGGTACCAAGTGCACCATCGAACTGCTGAAGGATGATGGAGAAGTGATCAACCTGTCTGACAAGGCAGCGGAAAAGTTAGAGATCGTTGTGGAAAAGAGCGGTGCTTTTGCCGAAGACGTGAAGGAAAAGGGTACTGAAGTATTCTACAACGTGAAAGATAAGGCTTCTGAAGCCATGAACAGAGCTAAGGACATCGAAATTCTGGACACCGAAGACTTTGAAGATACCATCGATGAAGTGATGGAAATGGTCGACGAACTGACAGAAGACGATGGACTGGTGAACGTGGACGACGAAGAACTGTAAAATTTTTAACAGAAAGTGTGGAAAATATCAAAATGGCGAAAGATTTAACAATGGACAAGATCGTCGCTCTGGCCAAAGGCCGTGGCTTTGTTTATCCGGGTTCCGAAATCTACGGTGGCCTGGCTAACACCTGGGACTATGGTCCGATCGGCGTAGAACTGAAGAACAACGTCAAGAAAGCTTGGTGGAAGAAATTCGTTCAGGAATCCAAGTACAACGTCGGTTTAGACGCTGCCATCCTGATGAATCCCCAGACTTGGGTAGCTTCCGGTCACGTAGGCGGTTTCGCTGACCCCCTGCTGGACTGCAAGGCTTGTAAGGCTCGTTTCAGAGCGGACAAGCTGATCGAAGATTTCATGAAGGAATCCGGTCAG
>JAFOGM010000326.1 GCA_017386805.1 Bacillota bacterium | reverse complement strand
ATTTCCACCGGCGGTACCGCTACTACCTTAGCAAATAACGGTGTTGACGTTATCGGTATTTCCGACGTGACCGGTTTCCCGGAATGTCTGGATGGCCGCGTTAAGACCTTACATCCCGCTGTACACGGCGGTATCCTGGCTATGAGAGAAAAGCCGGAACACATGAAGCAGATTGCAGATCTGGGCATCGAAACCATCGACATCGTTGCAATCAACCTGTATCCCTTCAAGGCTACCATCATGAAGGAAGGCGTTAGCTTAGAAGAATGCATCGAAAACATCGATATCGGCGGCCCCACCATGCTGCGTTCCGCTGCAAAGAACCACAAGGACGTGGTTGTTATCTGCGATCCCGCTGACTATGGCGCTGTTGTAAAGGAACTGGAAGAAACCGGTACCGTATCCTACGATACCAAGTATCGTCTGGCTCTGAAGGTATTCCAGCACACCGCTGCATACGACGCAATGATCTCCGACTACCTGAGAAAGCAGATCGGAGCTCCTTTACCGGATCAGCTGACTCTGACCTTCGAAAAGAAGCAGAGCCTGCGTTACGGTGAAAATCCCCACCAGTCCGCTTCTTACTACGCTGAAATCCAGCCGGCTAAGGGCGATCTGGTTATGGCAGAACAGCTCCACGGTAAGGAACTGTCCTTCAACAACATCAACGACACCAACGGTGCTGTGGAATGTCTGAAGGAATTCGACGAACCGGCAGTTGTTGCTGTTAAGCATGCAAATCCCTGCGGCGTTGCTGTAGCTGACACCATCGCAGAAGCTTACAGAAAGGCATATGAAGCTGACCCTGTATCCATCTTCGGCGGTATCGTAGCTGCAAACCGTCCCATCGACGGTGAAACCGCTGCTGAAATCAATAAGATATTCATCGAAATCGTGATCGCTCCGGACTTCACCGAAGAAGCGTTAGCGATCCTGACCCAGAAGAAGAACATCCGTCTCCTGAAGCTGCCTCAGATCGCAGATCCCATCGAAAAGGGAACTATCACCTTAAAGAAGGTTGGCGGCGGTCTGCTGATCCAGGATATGGACACCGATATTTACGAAGAAGAAGCTCTGAAGGTTGTGACCGACCGTGCTCCCTCCGAACAGGAACTGGCTGACATGAAGTTCGGTATGAAGGTTGTTAAGCACATCAAGTCCAACGGTATCGTTATGGTTAAGAACGGTAAGACCATCGCTGTAGGTCCCGGCCAGGTAAATCGTATCTGGGCTGTAGAAAACTGCATCAAGCAGGCGACCGACGACATCAACGGTGCAGTTCTGGCTTCTGACGCATTCTTCCCCTTCGACGACTGCGTAACTGCTGCTGCAGGTGCTGGCATTGCTGCCATCATTCAGCCCGGTGGTTCCATCCGCGACGAAGATTCCATCAAGAAGGCAAACGAACTGGGTATCGCTATGGTATTCAGCGGAATGAGACACTTCAAGCACTAAGGGGGATTATATGAAAGTATTAGTAGTAGGCAGCGGCGGTCGTGAACATGCCATTGCCTGGAAATTAAAGCAGAGCTCCAGAGTAGAAAAGCTGTACTGCGCTCCCGGTAACGCTGGTATCGCAGATGTGGCTGAATGTGTAGCTGTGGGTGCAGAAGATATCGAAGGTCTGTGCAAGCTGGCTGTGGAAAAGGAAATCGACCTGGTTGTGGTTGGTCCGGAAGTTCCGCTGTCCATGGGTATTGTGGATGCCATGAATGAAAAGGGAATCCGTGTATTCGGACCCAACGCAAAGTGCGCTCAGCTGGAAGGCTCCAAGGCATTCACCAAGGCGTTCCTGGCTCGTCACGATATCCCCACCGCAGGTTACAAGGAATTCACCGATAAGGAAGAACTGCTCGCAGCAGTTGGTATCTATGGCTATCCCATGGTAATCAAGGCTGACGGTTTGGCTGCTGGTAAGGGTGTAGTCATCGCTGAAAATGAAGAAGATGCTGTGAAGGCCATCGAAGAAATGATGGGTGAAAAGATCTTCGGCAGCGCTGCTGACAAGATCGTTGTAGAAGAATATCTGTCCGGTATCGAAGCATCTATGCTGTGCTTCGTGGACCATAACACCATCGTTCCCATGGAATCCGCTCAGGACTACAAGAGAATCTTCGACGGTGACAAGGGTCCCAACACCGGTGGTATGGGTACCTATTCTCCCAGCTTACTGTTCAATGACGAACTGCAGGAAAGAATCCGCACCGAAATCCTGGAACCCACTCTGGCTGGTTTCCAGAAGGACGGCCTGGACTTCCAGGGCGTACTGTTCATCGGTCTGATGCTCACCGACAATGGTCCCAAGGTCATTGAATTCAACAATCGTTTCGGCGATCCCGAAACCCAGTCTGTTCTGGCTCGTCTGGACAGCGACTTACTGGATATCTTCGAAGCTGTTGTTGACAACAAGCTCGCTGAACAGGAAATCAAGTGGGGCGAACGCCGCGCTGTAACCGTAGTTCTGGCTTCCGAAGGTTATCCTGGAAGCTATCCGAAGGGCAGAGAAATCACTGGTCTGGGCGATGTGGATGAAGATATCGTTGTCTTCCACGCAGGTACCAAGTTTGCGGACGACAAGATCGTGACCGCTGGCGGCCGTGTACTGTGCGTGACCGCAACCGGTGCGACCCACGACGAAGCAAGAGCTAAGGCCTTTGCCAACGTGGAAAAGATCCACTTCGATGGAGCACAGTTCCGTCGCGACATCGGTCTGATCAACAAGCACTAGGCTGGTAAAAGGCGAGCGAAGCGAGCCGATTGCCGGAAAAACGTTCGCGTTTTGGCTAATTTTTAGAAAATTTAGTTTAAAAAGATTTGTAACATGGGGAAAGTTGTGCTAACATAAATTTATTATGCAGGACTTTCCCTGTTGTTATTTTTGGATCTTATGCCACGGAAATAAATGGGTAAGGGCGACAAATTCCTGTTTGAATGGCCGTGCATATGGGTATATATATACAACACTAAGATTGGAGCGTGAACATTATGAGTGAAAAGTTAAGAGTAGGTATTCTGGGTGGAACCGGTATGGTAGGTCAGAGATTCATCTCTCTGCTGGAAGGTCATCCCTGGTTCGAAGTTGTAACCATCGCTGCCAGCGAAAGAAGTGCCGGTAAGAGATATGAAGACGCTGTTGGTGCAAAGTGGAAGATGGCAACACCGATGCCGGAAGCCGTTAAGGATATCATCGTTATGGATCTGCACAAGGTGGAAGAAGTTGCGGCTACCGTTGACTTCGTTTTCAGTGCTGTAGACATGACCAAGGAAGAAATCAAGGCCATCGAAGAAGCTTACGCTAAGACTGAAACTCCTGTAGTTTCCAATAACAGTGCTCACAGATGGACTCCCGACGTTCCCATGGTTATTCCTGAAATCAACCCGGAACACTTCGACGTGATCCCGGCGCAGAGAAAGAGACTGGGTACCGAACGCGGTTTCATCGCTGTTAAGCCCAACTGCTCCATTCAGGCGTACGTTCCGGCTTTGACTGCTTGGAAGGAATTCGAACCCTACGAAATCGTAGCGTCTACATATCAGGCAATCTCCGGCGCAGGTAAGAACTTCACTGACTGGCCGGAAATGGTGGAAAACCTGATCCCCTACATCGGCGGCGAAGAAGAAAAGTCCGAACAGGAACCTCTGAGAATCTGGGGTACTGTGGAAGGCGACCACATCGAACCCGCAAAGAGCCCGGCAATCACCTGCCAGTGCTTCCGTGTTGCTGTTGAAAACGGCCACACTGCATCTGTTTTTGTAAAGTTCAGAAAGAAGCCCACCAAGGAACAGCTGATCCAGAAGCTGAGAGAATTCGAAGGTTTCGCTCAGAAGGCAGATCTGCCCTCCGCACCGAAGCCGTTCATCCAGTACTGCGAAGAAGACAACCGTCCGCAGGTTAAGATGGATGTGAACTACGAAAACGGTATGGGTGTATCCTTCGGCCGTATCCGTGAAGACCACGTATATGACTTCAAGTTCGTAGGTCTGGCTCACAACACCGTAAGAGGTGCTGCAGGCGGCGCGATCCTGTGTGCAGAAGCGCTGAAGGCAAAGGGCTATATTACCAAGAAATAAATATTGAAAAATGTGAAGAGCTGGCTATGTGCCAGCTCTTTTTTCGTGGTGGATTTCCTTCGGAAATCTATTTGATGACCTAACCCTGCGATTGGGGAGACGAAGTCGAAGCCAGAGCAGCGGTAGGTCAGATGTCGCACTTTGCTTAGCGAGTGGCAAACGGAGTGAAGCCAGAGCTTAGCAAAAGCCGACGATTTGTTACGGCAACCCACCCTCCTCCGGTTATTCCCCTGGCTCGATTACTGTCCTCGACGCTGAGAACCATGGGATTGTCGTTGCTAAAATCAGAACGGCTCATAACTCGCTGCGCTCAGACAGATTCGCCGTTGATCTGATTTTTACGCACCGACAGCCCTCATGTTTCTGGCTGCGCCTGCGGAGGTAATCTCACTCAGGGGGATCACCGGGTGGGGGTGGGGTGTCGTAGGGGAAGGGAATGGATTGTGCGATGGGGAGTCGATGGTGGAAGAGAGATGGAGTGGAGATGGCGATTCAGTGGGGAGATCTGAGGATTATGGCTGGATATATAACAAATCATTCAGTTGATATTTTAGCGTAATTATGCTAAAATGGATAACGAGGAGGTGTTTGAGATGAAAATGATCCGACCGGTTTCTGACTTGAGAAACAACTTTGCAGATATTTCACGTATTGTGCATGAAACTTCCCAGCCTGTTTTTCTTACTAAAAATGGATATGGTGATATGGTTGTTTTGAGTATGGAGGCTTATGAAGAACTTAAATTTGAAAGTGAAATTTATTTCAAATTGAAAGAAGCTGAAATTGAAGCGGCTACTACCACAAAGAGATATTCTTCGAAAGAAGTATTAGCTGCGATGAAAGCGACTATTGGAGGGGAATAAATTGTATAAGCTTGAATATCTTCCGAGGGCGCATAATGACATGGTTGAAATTGTGTCATACATTAGCCATGAACTAAAAAGTCCTTCAGCGGCTGATAGATTATCTGATAAATTAGTGGAGTCTATCGAAAAGATGATGGAATTTCCATATGCTAATCCAGCTTATATTCCAATTAGACCTTTAGAACATGAATATCGAAAAATGATTGTAGACAATTTTATTGTATTCTATTGGGTGGATGAAGAAAAGAAACATGTAACAATCGCTCGAGTTATTTATCATAGAAGAAATTTAGAAACCATATTTGAAAAATAATTGAGAATATTATAGGGTCTCCTAACCATAAGAGGGTCCGCATTGGGTTGCGGAACCCTCTTATTTTGT
>JAFOGM010000325.1 GCA_017386805.1 Bacillota bacterium | reverse complement strand
TACACGATGCTTTATACCGACCTGGCCATTGAAAGCGCTGCCATGCTGAAAAGTACTTCGAAACGCCATATTCCGGGGATTTCCCTTGAAGAATCCAGGGGATCTCACCAGATCCTGACCACGAAAATCACAGTCACCACCAAGGAAGCCTCTCTTCAGCTCCACAAACCCTGCGGAACCTACATCACCATCGAAACTCCGGAACTCCTCAGCGAAGAGCTGAGCGCTGCAGAAGCCACCAGCGAAGCGATTGCCGCAGAACTTCGAACGCTGATCCCCTTCCACGACCGGCTGAAAGTGTTGATTGCAGGGATCGGAAACGAAAAGATCACTCCGGACGCCCTTGGGCCTCATACCATTTCCAAAGTCCGGGTCACCCGCCATCTCTTTCTCACCTACGAAGCGGAAAGCGACAGCCGCATGGCCAATGTGTCTGCCATCCATCCCGGGGTCATGGCACAGACCGGAATCGAAACCGCAGATCTGATCCGTCGGCTGATCGATTTGGTGCATCCCGAAGTTCTCATCGTGGTAGATTCTCTGGCTGCCAGAGAATTGGAGCGTATGAACACCACCATCCAAATCACTGATACCGGAATCGCTCCCGGCGCCGGAACGAAAAATCACCGAGCCCATATTACAAAAGAAACGGTGGGCTGCCGGGTGATTGCCCTGGGCGTACCCACCGTGATCCACTGTCAAGCTCTCCTGAACGACCCTGAGGCTCCGGACATGATCGTCACAGCCACCAACATCGATCAGGTGATCCACCAGTTTTCCACTGTTATTTCTGAAGCTTTGAATCGGGTGCTGCATCCCGGCCTGGACGATTCAGAACGTAGATCCCAGCAGTGATCAACGCCAAAGAAGCAAGATACTGGATCTGGAATACGTTTTCATGGAGCAGAATTCCGGACAACAGAGTTCCGCTGATGGGAACGATACAACAGAAGATACTGAGTTTACCTACTTTGTTATACTGATTCAGCAGTGTCCATACGGTAAATCCAACCGCAGAAATAAACATCAGATAAGCCAGGATCAACACATCACCCATGGAATCGAAGGTAAGTCTTGCACCAAGAGTCCATCCCACGACAATCAGCGCAAAGCCACCTACGCCAAGACTATAGCCGGTAACAGTGATGGCTCCATCTGTTTTCGCAGTCTTTTTGCTGAAAATCGTACCGAAACAACCCATCAGTGTGGATAACATGATCATACCTTCCCCGGTAAGAGAAAAGCCGATGGTCCCCTTTCCTAATGTGGCAAAGAGAACACCGATGAAGCCAAGAGAACATGCCAGAACTTTCTTCTTGTTCAACTTATCATCTGCATAGACGAAGTGAGCCAGAAGTACCATAAAGAAGGTGTTCGTAGCACTGAAAATCGAGGAATTGGTTCCGGAAATATTCGCCGCACCAATGTAAGAAAACATGTACTGCAGGAAGGTCTGGAAGATCATCTGGAAAAATACCATCTTACGGTTATCGTTTTCCTTATGGATCATCGGGATTTTTTTCTGAATGATTGCATAAATGATCAAGAGAGACATCCCAGCGCCGAAGAAACGGAATCCAGCAAACATGATTTGTTCCGGAACATTCGACACATTGAATTGTTCATTCCCAATTTTAATGGAAGGCCATGCGCTTCCCCATAACACGTTTACGAGGACCGCCATGATCACAACGTAAACAGGATTTGTAAATATACGTTCTTTTTTACTCAAACTATACCTCGATACCTATTACAAAATTACTTGTTTAAAATGATGTCCAAAACTACACGGTCCATCTTGGACATGCCATCTTTGGAAACACGAACGAAGTTGTCGATCATCTGCTTTTCCGTTTCACCTACGATGCCGTCAGTCCCCTGGATCCCACGGTTGTCCATGGCCAGCGCCGCAGACATCATAGCCGAATGAGTACAGGTGGCAACCTTAATAGCGCACCCTGCCTTGGCTCCGTCGCACATCAAGCCGGACACGTCACCCAGAGTG
This sequence comes from Bacillota bacterium, assembly GCA_017386805.1. Taxonomy (GTDB): domain Bacteria; phylum Bacillota; class Clostridia; order Peptostreptococcales; family Anaerovoracaceae; genus RGIG446. The sequence goes on along the minus strand of JAFOGM010000325.1, from coordinate 186 downwards.
GACTTGATGGCCTGAAGCATTTCGTTTTCACCGCCACCCATGAGATAGACCATACCGCAGGAAGACGCTGCCGCTGCAATGACCGCTCCGCAGACAGCCCCTAAAATACCAAAGTTTTCTTTGATATGAACGGCCATGAGACAGCTGATGGCTGTGGCGCGCAGAGTTTCCAGATGCGTTTTATCC
>JAFOGM010000324.1 GCA_017386805.1 Bacillota bacterium | reverse complement strand
GAAGAGCGAGAGTTTGTTTGTTGGCGGAAGCCCTTCTGAACTGGCATCGAAATGCTTACACCAGGGAAGCTTTTGGTTCTATGGCGGAGAAACTGGACTCTCAGAGACTGCGCAAGAAGATGTTGGAAGACGGTTTGGATGAAAAAGAAGCGTGGAAGACCTGGAGGGCTGTCCTCGATCTGGCGAAACAGCTGTATTTCTCCCTGGATACGGAAGAAAACCTGCGAAAGCTGGATGCTTATGCAGAGGTTCTGGAACATAGCGATGAAGCTGGCGCAGACCGTCAGAGAAAGGCAGTTCCCTACTGTCGCATCTTTGCAGAATTGCTGACTGTGGAAACCATTCTGAAAGACATGGTATTCCTGAGAGACGGAAATGCTTTTGAACTGCAGAGCTACGGAATGTTCCTGGCGCTGCTGAAGGCTGCCCGTCAGTTTGAAGGCATGTCCGATATTGAACTTCTGCCTTCTGTGATCCAGCTGTTCCAAAGCCAGAAGGCTGGTGGTTCGGATCCGGCCGCTGGAAAAGTGCACCTTTGCAGCTGGAACAAGGCTCACATGTATCACAGACCGGTGATTTTTATGTGCGGTCTTCAGAATCTGACTGGAAGTATTTCTGAAAATGCAGTGCTGCTGGATGGGGATATCGAATTGGTAAAGAGCCGCGTCAGAGACTGCGATTTCAAGACAACGAAAGAACAGATCCGTGAGCGAAGTGAAACCTTCCGACGAATCGTGGAATATTTGAGTGAAATCGGTGCTGATCTGACCTTATCCTGGTCCAATTACAGCCTCAGTGAACTGAAGGCACTTTCCGTTCCGGCCGTATTGAGCGGATTGGAAGGAACGATGGGAGACAGAGCTGTCTTTGCTCTGGAACAGGCGCCGAAGGCGGTTGCCGCTGATGCGAAAGCGGTGGAAGCGGGCTTGGGAGAACTTCCTCTGCTGACGGTGACACCGTCGGCTGCGGAAAAGATGCTGACCTGTCCCTACTCCTTTATGATGACGAAGATCCTGGGCGTTCAGGAACCAGAAAACGAAGAATCTCAGACCATCTGGCTGGATGCTGCGGAAAAGGGAACTTTCTGTCACAGTGTCTTTGAACAGTTCGTTCATTGGGATCGCAGCGAAGAAAATCAGGCGCTGTTCAAAACGCTGACCGCAGAAGACGTTAAGGGAATGAAGCAGCGAAAGATGAATGAGATCGCTGACGAAGTTCTTCGGGAATGGCAGATCCGTAAACCGCATCTGGCCAATGAAGATCGTACCGTTCGCGAACTGAATGCGATTATGAATGGGTTCCTGGCTTTGTGGGAAAGCATTCCTGCAGGAACCGTGGAAATGACGGAAACGAAGATCGAAGACCGTCCCATTGTGGATAATAAACTGCAGTGTCACGGGATCCCCGACCTGGTTATGAAACTGGACGGACGGGGAATCGCTGTTCTGGATTATAAAACAGGGAAGAATGTAAAACATGTTGAAAACGATGTGGTCAGCTGCGCTCAGACGCTGCTGTACTGCATGATGCTTTCGCAGAAGGAATATCCGGATCAGGCACTGAGCACGACATACCTGTATCCGCTGCCCCAGGAAGGTATCAGCTGCAACTATAATGACAGTGTGAAGGCTGTGATCCAGCAGCGGTTCACCGATGCCATCAAGGCCATGGAGACTGGTGATGGCTGGCTGGCAACCGACGGGAAATCCGGAGCTTTGGCCAGCCCGGACAAGAATCCGGCCTGCGCATGGTGTAAGTTAAAGGGATTCTGTACGAGAGTTCAGGATGTGGAAGAACGTTTATTTGAGGAGGATGACAGTGATGATGACAGATAAAGAAGCCAGAGAGCGAATCGTCAATAAAGAATCGCTGAGCCGTAATATTTTCCTCAATGCAGGGGCCGGCTCCGGTAAGACCGAGAGCCTGGTTCGCCGCGTTCTGACCTTGATCGAAAACGGCAGTACCATGGATTCCATCGTAGCGATCACGTTCACAAAAGAAGCGGCCCGCATGTTCTACGACCGAATCGGACGCGAATTGAAGAAAGCAGCGGAAGGGGCAACCGCCTCCGGCGAGACTGCCAGAGCGGAGCTTCTGGAAAAAGCACTGGCTTCCATCGATCAGGCCTTCTTCGGGACCATCGACAGTTTCTGTAGGAAGCTTTTGATGGAACATCCCCAGGAAGCGGGGATCAGTTCCAGGTTTATTCCTTTGGAACGGGAAGCAGAACAGGAAGCTTTCTGCATGGAACTGTTCACAGCTATGCAGAGAACCCAGACACCGGTGACTCTCTGGAAACAGTATAACGAATTACGTAACTTCGGGATCGGTACCGGAGACTTCATGCATATGATCAAAACCGGCTGGGGTGTGGCTTCTTTCACACTGGATCCCGGTCCGACTCCTACACCCTGCGTCATCGACGATGATTTGTATGATGAGTGTGAACGGGAAGCCAAGTGGCTGATCAAATTCCTGGAAGAACACTTTGTGGGGGAAAACTGCCGCTGTTCCCAGTTTTCCAAGACCAATACGGAAGCACTGGAAAAGATCAAGCGCGGTTTGGGTTACGATGAACGAGTGGCAGCTTTTCGTGCAGTGACGAAGCTGAATGAGTTTGTACCGAAACTGCCCCAGTCGAAGCAGCTGAAAGAACTGATGCAGATGGCGGCTGGAAACTCTGCACTGAAGCTGCGTCTGGAAAACATCGGCCGTCTGGCCAATGCTGCAGCGCCCACACTGGAAAGCTTTGCGAAAGATAAGTATTACAAGAGTATTTTGTTCATGGAAAGTTTCTGCACCTATGTGCAGGAAGAAATGGAAGAACGCGGCCTGGCCACCTTTGACAGCTGTCTTCTGGCTGCAGTCAAGATGCTGCGCATCGATGCCAAGCAGAATGGCGATTTGACGTCCTACATTCAGAGCCGTTACCATCATTTCCTGGTGGATGAATATCAGGATACCAGCAGCTTACAGTCGGAACTGTTCTTCCGTCTGGCTGCACAGGAAATGGATGATGACTGGCGAAAGATCAAGCTGAAG
>JAFOGM010000323.1 GCA_017386805.1 Bacillota bacterium | reverse complement strand
GGTCTGGATAAGGTAAAGGACCGCGTTCTGGAATATCTGTCCGTTATGAAGCTGGCCGGCGAACTGAAGGGACCGATCCTGTGTCTCGTAGGCCCTCCCGGCGTGGGTAAGACTTCCATCGCCAAGTCGGTTGCCCGTTCCATCGACCGCAAGTTCGTCCGCATGTCCCTGGGCGGCGTTCGCGATGAAGCGGAAATCCGTGGTCACAGAAGAACCTATATCGGTGCGATTCCCGGCCGTATCATGTCCGGAATCAAGGAAGCCGGTACCAACAATCCTGTCTTCCTCTTCGACGAAGTTGACAAGATCGGTGCAGATTACAAGGGCGACCCTGCCTCTGCGCTGCTGGAAGTTCTGGACCCGGAACAGAACAAAGATTTCATGGACCATTACCTGGAGATCCCCTTCGATTTGTCCAAGGTGATGTTCATTACTACAGCCAACACCATCGATACCATTCCCCGTCCGCTGCTGGACCGTATGGAAGTGATCGAAGTGACTGGCTATACAGAAGAAGATAAGGTGCAGATCGCAGACAAGTACCTGGTACCGAAGAAGGTGAAAGAAACGGTCTGGCTGACAGCAACGTTACTGTAACCGAAGCAGCGATCCGTACCATCATCAACGACTACACCAGAGAATCCGGCGTTCGTAATCTGGAACGTGAGATTTCCAATGTTTGTCGAAAGGTTGCCCGTCAGGTGGTGGAAACCGGTAAGGCAGAGACTGCCATCGATGTTCCGGAGGTTCGTCAGCTGCTTGGGAAACGCCGCTACCACTACGACAAGGTGGAAGGCGTCAATGAAATCGGTGTGACCACAGGTATGGCCTGGACCATCGTGGGCGGTGACACGCTGTTCATTGAAACCACTGTTGTTCCCGGAAACGGTAAACTGGTTCTTACCGGTCAGCTGGGCGAAGTGATGCAGGAATCCGCAAAGGCGGGGATCAGCTACATTCGTTCCAGAGCCAAGGAACTGGGCATCAACGAAAACTTCTATAAAGAAAACGATATCCACATTCACATTCCGGAAGGTGCGACTCCCAAGGATGGTCCTTCTGCCGGTGTGACCATGTGTACTTCCGTGATTTCTGCGCTGACATCCACTCCGGTCCACAAGGATGTGTCGATGACCGGTGAAATCACTCTGCGCGGTAAGGTTCTTCCTGTGGGCGGTATCCGTGAAAAGGTACTGGCGGCTCACAGAGCTGGGATCAAGAAGATCCTGCTTCCCAAGGAAAACGAATCCGACATCGATGAAATTCCGGAAAATGTAAGAAAGCAATTGACATTTGTCCTGCTTGAAACGGTAGACGATGCTCTGCGTGAAGCTCTGGTACAGCCGGAGAAGAGCGGAAATAAACAGCGTCTCCGTAAAGCGTAAGATAAGAAAGGAGAGGACATGTTAGTAAAGAAAGCAGAACTGGCAGCAGTGGCCGTAAAACAGCATCAGTATCCTCAGGATGAATTACCGGAGGTGGCTTTTGCAGGACGTTCCAACGTGGGCAAGTCCTCTCTGCTCAACACTCTGACCAATCGAAAAAATCTGGCTCGTGTCAGCGGTACTCCCGGTAAGACACGAACCATCAACTTCTTCCAGATCAACGATGCCTTCCGCATCGTTGACCTTCCCGGTTACGGCTATGCGAAGTTGTCCAAGTCCGCCACAGCTGACTGGGGAAACATGATGGAATCGTACTTAGCAAACCGCGAAAATCTGCGCTGCGTGATCCAGCTGGTGGACATTCGTCATCAGCCCACTGCGCAGGACGTGCAGATGTATCAGTGGCTCCAGCACTACGGCCTGGACGGTGTGGTTGTTGCTACCAAAGCGGATAAGATTTCCAGAAACCAGCTTCGTGCACAGATGAATCTGATCCGGAAAACTCTGGGTATGTCCCAGGACGATATCGTACTGCCCATCTCTTCTCTGAAGAAGACCGGTTACGAAGACCTGTGGAGTGTCATTGAACAGATCATCAGTGATGAAGAAGAGGAAGAAATCGAGGAAGAATAATGCAGAAATTCACCCTGGCCCTGTTATTGGGACGATTGAAACATATCAAACATCTGCTGAAGGATAAGACGGTAGCTGGCTGGAAAAAAGCGCTGGTGATCTTTGCCATCGTTTACTTGTTCCTGCCGCTGGATCTGATCCCGCCGCTGATTCCGGTATTTGGGTTTTTGGATGACGCTGTACTGTGGACCGGTGTCCTGTATTTGGTGTGGGATGAGCTGGGTAAGTACAGTGAAAGAAAAGAGTTTACAAAATCTGAAAAAAAGAAAAATTTCCATGGAAAAAACATGGTGGATGGTGTAGAATTTGAAGTGAAGATCGATGAGGAATCGGAAGAGGAAACATCGGTATAAAATCACAACAGGAGATCAAAAATGGCTGATAAAAAATATGCATTAGGTGAGGTCCTGATCAGCAGAGACCAGATCGCAGCGAGAGTTGCAGAAATGGGTAAGGAAATTTCGAAGGACTATGCTGGAAAGGAACTTTTGGTTGTAGGTATTCTGCGCGGAAGCGTTCCCTTCATGGCTGACCTGATCCGTGAGATCGACAATCCGCTGACCATTGACTTTATGTCTGTTTCCAGTTATGGTGCATCCACCAAGACTTCTGGTGTGGTTCGTATTCTGAAGGATATGGAAGTTGACATTGCAGGAAAGGACGTTCTGATCGTAGAAGATATCGTGGATTCCGGCCTGACTCTGTCCCGTCTGGTAGAAACTCTGAAGACCCGTCAGCCGGCGTCTATGAAGGTTTGTACCTTCCTGGATAAGCCTGCTGGCCGTAAGGTGGAATTTGAACCGGATTATAAGGGCTTTACCGTGGATGACGTGTTCATCGTAGGTTACGGTCTGGACCTGAATCAGCAGTACAGACAGCTGCCTCACATCACTCATATCGTAACAGAAGAATAAACACAATCGTCAAAACGGCCGACGACAAACGCCGCCGACCTTTTTATATGTTATAACTATTTAAAGTAATATAATTATAAGGAGATTAAAGAAATGGGCTACAAAG
>JAFOGM010000322.1 GCA_017386805.1 Bacillota bacterium | reverse complement strand
GATGGGGCTCATCGCTTTCAATATCGAAGGCATGGACTGCGAAGACGTGGGAGAAGCACTGAACCAATGCGGGATTGCCGTCCGGGCCGGTTTCCACTGTGCTGGTCTGGCTCACAAGACCATCGGAACGGCGGAGACCGGTTGTGTCCGCATCAGCGTGGGCCCCAATAACTCCATCCGTGAAATGGAGCAGGCTGCGGAAGCGATCCACAGGATCGCAAATAAAAAAGCTGTGGGATGACCACAGCTTTTGTTGTTATTCAGGTTTTCTCGCAATCAGCGATTCCATGCAGTGCATGTGAGGAATGTCGCCGCTGGGGCACTGGAATTCCTCTTCGCGGAAGGCGGGGATGTGCCAGTCAGCATAGATTCGTAACAGTTCGCCGCTGAACCAGCTGTCGTCGTCGCCGTCGGAATCGGGCGGGACGGGGATGTAAGGCTTCTGGACGAAAACGTTGAAAACGTTGTAACCGCCGGGAACGGTATGTTCGCGGTAGTGAGCGAACAGCTCGTCGCGGAAGTCCGGACGGATGTGATGGATCACGCCGGAGCTGTAGATCACGTCAAAAGTTTCGTCGGTGCGGAAGGTACGAAGATCTGCCTGGATGAAGTTCACATGGACATTATGAGCTTCGGCCAGTTTTCGACCTTTTTCCAGACCTGCTTCAGCCACATCGAAAGCAGTCACTTCACAGCCGTTCTTTGCAAAGAACACAGCATCACGGCCTTCACCGCAGCCGATATCCAGCAGCTTCATGGGACGGTCGGGATATACATGTTTCAGCAGTTCCAGAGCCAGATCATTGGGCTTGACTCCCCAGTAAAAACCATCGATCTGATAACGCTGTTCATAGGGGGAGATTCCGGTAAGTTTCGTCATAGCAGAACCTACAGCTTTTCGAACTGTTCTACGTTCAGAACGAAGATGGTTGCACCGCCGGTCTGTACATCCACAGGGATGGTAGCAGCACCGGGGAACAGACCGCCGGAAGTCATGGGCGGAGTACCAGCCATTTTTGCGGTACGTGCACCAGCCATTTTCTGAATGATTTCGATGGCGCCGGGAACGCGGTCGTCGCCGGTACCGATCATCAGAGTGGTATTTTTACCGTTTAAGAAACCGCCGGTAGTTGCCAGCTTGGTAACGAAATACTGGTTTTTGTTCAGTTCGCTGATGGTATCTGTTTCGTCGTCTTTTCCAACAATCGCTAAGATCAGTTTCATATGGGTACCCCCTTCATGCTACGTGCGGCGCGGCTCAAACTCATCATTGAGGCGGCCGCTTCCTATTTGTGTGAATATTATAACATATTCGGGGTTAATTGAGAAACATTTTTTCCAGTTCTTCTTTTTGAGAAACCAGTTCTTCATAGATTTCCATGCCTTTGGCTTCGATTTCGGGAACGTCGGTTTCTTCCATGCCCATGGTGGGATCGTCGTAGAAGGGAGAACTGCAGTGGAGACGATAGATCCGGTCGCCATCGCGGACGATGTAGCGGTGGCCGATCTGGCTGATGCGGACTTCGTCGAAGTCCCCGCGTTCCAGAAGCAGCTCTGCGGCAACCACATGGGCTCTCCGGATATTCAAATCACTTCCGCCTTCGGCGATTCCAGCCTGCAGTTGTTCCGGTGTCACATAATGGAAGATATCTTTCCCCACCAGAGCTTCCATCAGGTTGGAGCGATGGCGCTGGATATCTTTCTGGATCCACCGGTCGTCACGGAGTTCGTAGATGCAGGCATTGTAGTTGTGATGCTGTAAATCATAGACTACCGTATCGCACATCAGGTTGTCCGTTACAGCCCAGAACGGTTCGTCGGGATCATTGAGGGACCAGCTGTCGTCGGTGTTGTAACGGAAGAACTGATAGCCAAGGATACCCACGCCGTAGAGAACCAGGGTCACGGCCAGAAGGATTGCCACCAGCTTTGGAGGACCGTAGAGGCCTTTCAGTTTACGGCGATCTTCGGCGGATTCGTCAAAGTAGTTTCGAATCAGATGACCGATGCCGCTGCCGATCATACAGCCCACAAAGCCACCCACCTGTTTTCCTTCCTTGATCGAGGCCATGGTGACGGCAAAGACTAGGAAGATTGTCACGGCATAGATCAAAATCGTATGGAAGTGACCCAGAGTGTAGAAAAGCTGCGGCAGCTCTTTTTCCCAGGGAAGCTTTGCGGTGATCCATTCGGAAATCATGACGAGGAAAGACCATAGGACGGACAGTACACCCAGGAAGATCACCAACTGAATGTAGCGGGGCTGATAGTACAGGAGAGCCAGGCTCAGTTCATTTTCGCCGATAACGAATACTGTACGCCAAGCCAGATACAAGAAGGGAAGGGCAATGAG
>JAFOGM010000033.1 GCA_017386805.1 Bacillota bacterium | reverse complement strand
TCGGTAAATTCCTTCTTGTTGTCCTTTACAACAACTGTACAGGAACCCTCCAGAAGGGCCGTAATTTCGCCCTCAGCGGTCGCAGACTTCTTCACAATGGTTTCGTTCCCCTCTGCATCAACAATCACCAATACGGTGGTAGGAGAGGCTTCCTTGGCCGGAATCGAAGCCACGATACCGCTTCCGATCTTGTCCACAGCCTTGTTGTCTACAGCAACTTCCACCTTGATCTTATCTGCAGCGGCGGTGGAACCGGCCTCTGCAGCAGCATCGCCTTTGACGGTTTCCACTGCAACGCTGACGGTCTTACCCGCGGTGGGCAGATCCTTCAGAGTTTCTGCCGGGAGAGTTACTGCAGCGATATCAGTCTGTACAGTCAGGTCGGTCTTACCAGAAGACGCCATGGATTCCACAGCTTCCTTCGGCAGTTCGACGGTAACCTGAGACGCATCGCCCTTGATTTCCGGGGCAATCACCACGGTACCCGCGGTGTTGTCCTTGGTGGCTTCTTCCACCGCGGAAGTCAATTCATCCTTCTTGATAGTAACGGACGCTTCACCCTTACTGTTAGTGGTAGTAGACGGAGCGATGGTGGTAGTCGTTTTGTTTTCTTCTTCCTTGTTGTCCTTATTCTTGTCCTTCAAGCCCGAATTATCATATCCTTCGGACCCTTCTTCTACAGTAAAGTCATCCGTGTAATGGAAGATAATGTAGTCACCGTCGGAAACACTCTTTTCCATGACACCGCGTTCCGGATGATGTCCGTTCAAAGTGTACATCCAGCCAGACAGGTTTCCGTTGTCGAATTCAGCCAGACCGTCGATTTCAGCGATGTAATTCCCTCCTTCATTCACGTAATCCAGACCCGCCTGATCCAACGCCAGAATCAGAACATCCAATACCGTGGCAGTATCGGGTACCGTGTAAGCCTTTTTTTCGATCCATGTCTTCAGATTATTATCCTTCAAAGTATGGGTATCGTTTTCTTCTATGGGATCTCCATGGAGATCGTCACCGAGAAGTTTGAAATAAACGGTGATATTTTTATTGGAAACGGGTGTAGCTTCCTTGGTGATGACCAATGTTACAGTCTGAGTGATATCTCCGTTCTTAGCATCAATCGTAAAGAAATTTTCACCTTCAGCCAGACTGTAAGTTTTCTTTACAGCAGAACCGTTGACAGTCAGATTCACATTGGATTCCGCAACGGTTTTGATACCGATTTCATCAATGCGATAACCCACAGACAGTGTGTAGATTTCACCATTCTTCGTTTCTGCAACACGATCCACACCGTAAACATCCACCTTCACACCCTCGATGAGATCGGTACTTTCGTTGTTGCTGGTCAGCTTCAACAGGTAGATTGCAGGTTCCTTTTCACCATTCTGAACGATGATTCGAACCAATTTTTCACCGTCCTGCTTTGATACTTTGAAGCCTTCAGCAGCCTCCCCTGCAGAAACCCTCTGGTTATTGATGTAAATATTGTCATCAGAAGACGCTCCATTGACCTTAATGGACACATATTTCATGTTCCCTAGGTTCGCAGAGTATACCTGTTTTCCTTTTTCGAAACTGATGTTGACATCTTCGCCATTACCAGAAATCGTTACTCCGGCAGGAGCAGCAGTCACACCCATATCCGTTTCCTGTGCGGTGGTACGGAACATATTCCCCACTTCTGTGGATTTTTCGTTGGCAGCACCAGCCCATAAGTTGGAAGCTGTCACGATTTTCACATAGTGGAATTCTTTTTCGCTGACATCTACCGGAAGCCCATCTTCATCCACGGCCCACGCCAGGTCAAAGCCGCTGCTTTCCAACGTATAATCGTCGTTTTTCAGATACGGATTGGCGTCACTACCATCACGGTTGCTCACTAATACATCAACATAGCCGAACTTCGCGCCCTTGGAGAAAGAGTTGAATGTTCCGTTGCCAGTAAGAGACCCGTCATTACAGGGGATCAGAATACCTCTCAGAGTTACTTCACCGTCGGAAATCTGATCGTTCAGCGGATAGTTTGCAGAGCTGGGCCACTGTCCAACCTGCTTTCCGTTATCCTGATTTCCCTTATTGTCTTTCCAGCTGGTCATTCCCAGTTCTGTCTTCTTATAAGTAACTTCATAATCCCACAGAGTGGTGTCTTCGTAGTGTTCGGAGCCGGCCAATGCATACCAGATTTCACCATCTTCCGATACCCATACCTGACCAGGTTCCATGGAACCCTTTCCGGTACCAGTGGACTTGTCCACGAAAGCGTTCCCCGTAATATAGAAATCAACACCGTACTTGTTGTTAGGATCATTGATCAGTGCTTCTTCATAATAATAGGTGATGTATCCACCGAAGTTCCCCAGAGACAGAACATCACTGGCAGCCGTCAGTGTCTTTTCCGGCGTTAAACCGTACTGCGCCTGATTGGTATACTGGCTGTTGATCGGCAGGTAGTCTGTAATCTTATCCGGCAGCTTGGAGTTTCCACGACTGGTGTAACGGAACTGATAGGTGGCAGATCCCAGATCATTGGTAATGACAATGCTCTGATAACTCTTTGCCAGAGTAATCGTATAAGAACCGTCTTCATTCGCGGTCAGCGCAGTTCCTCCCACGGAAACGGTACCACCCTCAGAGACTTTAAAAGTCAAAGTCGGAGCTTCTTCGTCCGCATTCACCATGATGTTGTAACTGTAAATTTCTTTGTCAAATGCCGGGTAGCTCATCCCGTGAGACAGTACGGCTTCGGTC
>JAFOGM010000321.1 GCA_017386805.1 Bacillota bacterium | reverse complement strand
TCCTCAAAGATGAAGCTGGTGAGCCCACCGGTTACCTGACAGAACTGGCTGGTATGGCAGTAGGTGCCTGCGTTCCCAAACTGGACAAAAAGGCCATCGCAAGAAAGTTTATGATCATTCAGGATTATATGCTGGAAAACGGCGTTACTGCATATAGTGATAAGGCGCTGGGCGTGATGTCCATTGCCGATGAACCGCCGGTGAGAGAAACCATGGAGGTTCTGGATGAACTGTATAGCGAAGGAAAGATGAAGGTACGTCTCTACACCTATACCCAGCCTGGTCCCGTTATGGAAGAACTGTATCAGAAGGGACCGCAGGTGGGATTGTATGGCGGTCGACTGACCCATCGCGGTGTGAAGATGTTCTCTGACGGAGCTTTGGGAGCCCGCAGTGCATGGCTCCTGGAAGAATACAGCGATCGTCCCGGACATACCAGCGGACCGCGTACTTCCAGTGATTTCATGACCAAGGAAATCAAGAAGGCTCACGATGCTGGATTCCAGGTATCCATCCATGCCATCGGTGATGCTGCTGTGAAGCAGGTTATGGACGCACATGAAGCGGCCAACCCGGAAAATAAGAACTATCGCTTCATGATCGAACACTTTATGGTTGCCCGTGAAGAGGAGTTCGAACGACTGAAGGGAAGCGGGATCATTCCGTCCATGCAGTATGTGGAACTGAGCTCTGACATGAACATGATCGAAAAGCGCGTAGGTAAGGAACGCTCCATGGGCGCATATGCCTGGAGAAAGCTGCTGAACGCCGGTGTGAAGATCGCAGCAGGTACCGACCTTCCCATGGATGTACTGAATCCCTATGAAAACATGTACTACGGCGTCAGCCGATGCACCATCAACGAAGAACCGCAGGGTGGCTGGCATCCCTGGGAAGCACTGACCCGCTATGAAGTGCTCAAGTCCTATACCCTGGATTCGGCTTACGCAAGATTCGAAGAGGATACACTGGGCTCTCTGAAAGCAGGGAAATATGCTGACTTCGTTGTCATCGACAGGGATTACATGAATTGTGCGGTAAAGGAAATCAAAGACATTAAAGCCCTGATGACCGTGATTGGCGGGGAAATTCTCTATCGTCGTTAATTGCATGTTGTAAGAATGAGAAAAGTCGAAACTATTTCATAAGATTTTGATAAAAAAGGTTCACTTTCCAAAAACTTATGTTATAATAGTTTAAACGTTTTAATACTTTTCTAAATTAAGCGAGGTTATGTCATGGAAAAGAAAAGAAAGTTATCGCTGCCGCTGCAGATTTTTATCGCCATGTTTGCAGGGATTGGTTTGGGTATCCTGCTGATTGGTCATGGTGCATTTACCACCGCTTGGATCAAGCCTATCGGTACCATCTACATCAACTTACTGAAGTTCCTGGTTGTTCCTGTAGTACTGTTCTCCATCTGTGATGGGGTTGTATCTCTGAAGGACCTGAAGAAAGTTGGAAGCGTTGGTGCGAAGACCTTTATTTATTACATGTTCACCACTGCTCTGGCTGTTGTGATCGGTCTGGTTCTGGCCAATGCGTTCTCCGGTATGTTCACACCGCTGCCCAGTGCAGAATTAGGTGCACTGGAATATGAAGCAAAGACTTCTCCCAGCATCATGAGCGTTATCGTGGCGATTTTCCCGGATAACCTGTTTAAGCCCATGGTAAATGCAGATATGCTGCCGGTTATCGTGATCTCCATCCTGTTCGGCGCTGGTATTCTGGCTGCCGGTGAAAAGGGTGAAAAGATCGGTGAACTGGTCAACTGCATGCAGGAAGTTGTCATGAAGGTCATGATGATGATCATTCAGCTGACCCCCATCGGTGTGTTCTGCTTAATGACTGACGTGGTTGCTGTCAACGGT
>JAFOGM010000032.1 GCA_017386805.1 Bacillota bacterium | reverse complement strand
TGGGTTCGCTGATCACCACCCTGGGAATCGTTCTCCCGTCCTTCTTTGTGATCCTTTTGATTTCCAACTACCTGGACAACTTTCTGGAAATCGCCGTCATAGCCAATGCCTTCCGCGGGATCAAAATTGCCGTAGGCTTCCTGATCCTGAGTGCAGCGGTGACCATGATGAAGAAGATGAAGAAAGCACCCTTCCCCCGCCGCGTTCTGGTTGTGGCTACGATGGTGATGCTCTGCGTGAACATCTTCTCCCTGAACTTCTCGTCCATTACGCTGATGATCCTGGCAGGTCTCGTCAGCCTGACGTTGTTCTGCGTGAAAGGTGGTGAAACGAAATGATCTATCTGGATTTATTCATCGGCTTCCTGAAAGTCGGCTTCTTCGCCTTCGGCGGTGCTTACGGCGCCATCCCTTTGATCCGCGACGTGGTATTGGACTACGGCTGGCTCACCGACGAAACGCTGGCCTATATGATTGCCGTCAGCGAAAGTACACCGGGCCCCATCATGCTGAATCTGGCCACTTACGTGGGATCCAGCCAGGCCGGGATCCTCGGCTCGGCTCTGGCAACCACAGCCGTCACCCTGCCGTCCTACGTTGCGATTCTGGGCATCATGTGTCTGATGCAGAATTTCATGAAGAACAAATACGTCCAGGCCGTTCTCCGCGGGCTGAAGCCCTGCGTCATCGGCATCGTTCTGGCAACGGGCCTCTTCATGGTGGTGAACAACTGCCTGAGCCATACACCAGATATTGTGGATGTTCGTTCTCTGATCATGACTCTGCTTCTGGCCGGAATCGTGTTCGGTTATAAAAAGTGGAAAAAGGAAAAATTCCCTCCCCTGATGCTCATCGCTGTCAGTGCGGTATTGGGAGTCGTTGTCTATGGAATTTAAGCGAAAGCTCCGCAACTGCGGAGCTTTTTCTGTTATATCAAAAAACTGCTGTGATATCTTCCAAAGAGGCCCGAAGCACTTGCTTTTTGCCCGGAATCGAGGTATGATAAAAAAGCTCACCTTGAGCACAAGATATTGTGTTTAGAAATTTTTGGAACACAATTTATGTAAAAATTTACAGTGCAGAATATTCCGACCAGCCTGAGCTTTTCAATCTTTTTCAAGGATTCTGCATTGATTTGAAAGAGTAGAAAAGTGGAGGTATATCATGCTTAAGCACATTCGCAAGAGAAATGGCGAAGTCGTTGATTTCAACAGCGACAAAATCAAAGAAGCCATTAAGAAGGCCGGCGAGGCTACCGATGCCGGATTCACCACAGAAGAACTGAATCAGTTGACCGCCATGGTTCTGACTCTGACCCCTCATGATGAAGTTCCTACGGTAGAACAGATCCAGGACGTTGTAGAAAACGTACTGATCAAGGAAGGCTTTGCGAAGACGGCAAAGGCATACATCCTGTACCGTGCTGAACACACCATGACCCGTCAGGCAGAAGCGGATCTGATGGACATCTACAAGGAACTGACCTTCGCTTCCGCGAAGGATGCCGACATCAAGCGTGAAAATGCCAACATCGACGGTGACACCGCCATGGGTACCATGCTGAAGTACGGTTCCGAAGGTTCCAAGTATTTCATCGACAACTACATCCTGCCCAAGGACATCGCTGCTGCTCACATCAACGGTGACATTCACATCCACGACAAAGACTTCTACATGCTGACCTGCACCTGCTGTCAGATCGACCTGCTGAAGCTGTTCAAGGATGGTTTCTCCACCGGTCACGGTTACCTGAGAGAACCCAACGGTATCATCAGCTATTCCGCTCTGGCTTGTATCGCAATTCAGGCCAACCAGAACGAAATGCACGGCGGTCAGTCCATTCCCAACTTCGATTACTCCATGGCTCCTGGCGTTGCCAAGACCTATGTGAAGGAATACAGAAAGGGCTTAGCTCGTTACTTACAGGCTCTGTCCAAGATGACCACCGAAGAATCCAACGCAGAAGCCAAGAAGGTATGCGACGAAGCTGGTAAGCCCACCTTAGCAAGCGCTGACGAATACGGCGAAATCGTTTGGGACCTCTTAAAGAGAGATTTCCCGCACCTGTCCGAAGAACAGCTGCACGATGCCGTAAGAATGGCTGCTGACGTTGCTTATGCAGAAACCGACAGAGCTACCTTCCAGGCAATGGAAGCGCTGGTACATAATCTCAATACCATGAATTCCCGCGCGGGCGCTCAGGTTCCCTTCAGCTCCCTGAACTACGGTACCGACACCTCTCCGGAAGGCCGCATGGTCATCAAGAACCTGCTGCTGGCTACCGACAGTGGTCTGGGCAACGGCGAAACCCCCATCTTCCCGGTACAGATCTTCAAGGTAAAGGAAGGCATCAGCTACAATCCGGGAGATCCCAACTACGATCTGTTCCAGCTGGCCATCAAGACCTCCGCAAAGAGACTGTTCCCCAACTTCAGCTTCCTGGATGCTCCCTTCAACGCACAGTACTACAAGGAAGGCGACTACAACACCGAAGTTTCCTACATGGGCTGCCGTACCAGAGTTATGGGTAACAACTACGACCGCGAAAAGGAAGTGACCTGCGGCCGCGGAAACTTATCCTTCACTTCCATCAACTTACCGCGTCTGGGTATCAAAGCAGAAGGCGATCTGAACAAGTTCTACGAACTGCTGGATGCACAGATCGAACTGGTCTTCCGTCAGCTGTTGCACAGATTCAAGATCCAGGCTGCCAAGAAGTGCAGAAACTACCCGTTCCTCATGGGACAGGGCATCTGGATCGACTCCGATGATCTGAAGATGGACGACAGCGTAGGTGAGATCCTGAAGCACGGTACTCTGTCCGTCGGCTTCATCGGCCTGGCAGAAACCCTGAAGGCACTGACCGGTAAGCACCACGGTGAAAGCGAAGAAAGCCAGAAGCTGGGTCTGGAAATCCTGACCTACATGAGAAAGCGTATGGATGACAAGTCCGCAGAAACCGGCCTGAACTTCACCCTGCTGGCAACCCCGGCAGAAGGCCTGTCCGGACGTTTCGTACGCATCGACAAGAAGATCTACGGCGAAATCGAAGGAATCACCGATCGTGATTACTACACCAACTCCTTCCACGTTCCCGTTTACCACAACACCAGCGCGTTCAAGAAGATCAAGACCGAAGCTCCTTACCACGCGCTGACCAACGCAGGCCACATCAGCTATGTGGAACTGGACGGCGACACCTGCAAGAACCCGCAGGCTTTCGAAGCAGTGATCCGCTGCATGAAGGAAGCCGGTATCGGTTACGGTTCCGTGAACCACCCCGTTGACAGAGACCCCGTTTGCGGCTACACCGGCGTTATCGACGACGTTTGCCCCAGATGCGGAAGAAGAGACGGCGAAGGCGTTTCCATCGAAAAGCTGAACGAACTGCGTAAAAAGTACCCGAATATGCCCCACTTCTGTGGTTGCGAATAAGAGATTCGGGGTAACAATAAACCATACGGTCTGCAGCTGAGCTGCAATGCCCAATGCAGGCCGTTGACCCAATACCGACCATTGACGAAAGGAGATTTTCATATGGCACCTGAAGTAATGACCAAGACCAACACCGCTGAACCCAAGATGCTGGGCGAAGGCGTTAAGTTCGAACGTATCCGCCGTATCACCGGTTACCTGGTAGGTACCACCGACCGCTTCAACAACGCGAAGCAGGCGGAAGAAAAGGACCGTGTAAAACATGGAATGTAACAACAAGGCGCCGCTGCTTCGACTCAGCGGCGTTATCTCTGAGTCCATCGTGGACGGACCTGGTTTCCGCTACGTGGTCTTCACCCAGGGTTGTCCCCACGGATGCCCCGGTTGTCACAACCCCCAGACACATGACTTCAACGGCGGAACGCTGATCGATCCTCTGACTTTACTTCCGGAAATCGACGAAAATCCCCTGTTGGCCGGTGTCACATTCTCCGGCGGCGAACCGTTCTGTCAGCCGGAAGCTCTGCTCCCTCTGGCCCGGGAAATCAAAGCCCGCGGCTTACACCTGTTGATCTTCAGCGGTTACACCTACGAACAGCTCCAGGCCATGGCAGCCTCCTCCGAGGCAACCGCCCAGCTGCTTCGACTCTGCGATACGCTGATCGACGGGCCCTACATCGAAGAGCAGCGCGACCTGACCCTGCAGTTCCGCGGAAGCGCCAACCAGCGCGTCCTGCAGCTGGCGGACGGTCAAATCATCTAAGGAGGAACATATCAAATGGGACAAACAGAAAGTAATTCCATTCTCATCTTTAGCTTCGTCTTCGCCCTGTTCGGCTTCTTCGTGGTAGCACCCATGATCCTGAATGCGGTCTCCATGTTCACCGTACAGAAGAAGTTCGCAGAACAGATGGTGGAAGAAGGCGTTATCACTGAAGCGGATTATCAGAAGATCCACCCGGTAAAGAGAAACGCCGGTGTAATCACCGCATCCATCGTTACCCTGGCCCTGATCGGCGGCTGCTTCAACAAAGGCATGATGGGTATCCTGTGTGCAGCGATCCCCACTCTGGCTGGCTTCATGAAGTATCGTCGTGTTCTGGAATACAACAACATCACCGTACAGAGATTCCGCAACACCTATCGTACCGTCATGGATGAGAAGAAGTACAATAAATTTGTAGACAAGAATTTCTAAGAACTACATAGAAATAATCGCATAAAAAAGGAACGTCCGGTTTTCACCGGGCGTTCCTTTTTGAATGTGTATTGTGTGTACTCGAAGTCTCAGTTTGAGTTCACTCTTACTTGTGTGCAGCCTTGATTTCAGCCAGCATATCCGCATGCTTCTTCTCGGTGATCATCTTGATCACCAGCAAAGTCGCAATCATCAGCGCGCAAGCGATTGCCAGACATACGAAGGTGTTCTGGATCATACCAGCGATGATGAAGGATACGAAGGATACAGCCGC
>JAFOGM010000320.1 GCA_017386805.1 Bacillota bacterium | reverse complement strand
GTTCCATCCAAATCAAAAATCAGCATTCCTATACTCCTGGCGGGCCTTTCGGCCCACGCTCTTAATCTTCTAAATAATAACGAATCAGATCGAAGGTGCTCTTCACCCCGTCCACATGGCTTCTTTCATAGCCGTGGGATGCATACACACCGGGACCGATCAGGCCGAACTTACCGTCAAAACCAGCGGATAAAGTTGCTCCCACATCCGATGCGTAGCTGGGATAAATGTCGATGGCATACTTGATATCGTGCTTCTGGGCCACTTCCACCATACGGCTGACCACGTCATAGCTGTAGGGGCCGCCGCTGTCCTTGGCGCAAATGGACACTTCCCGTTCCGTACATTCCAGCCCTTCGCCCACGCAGCCCATGTCCACGCTCCACACTTCCGTCAGATCCTGCGGCCAGGAGGCAGATGCACCGTGGCCCACTTCCTCAAAGACAGTGAAGTGGAGATAGATCTTACGCTTCAGCTGTACATTCTCTTCTTTCACATACTTGGCGAAGCCCAGAAGGATCGCTGCGGAGAGCTTATCGTCCAGGAAGCGGCTCTTGATGTAACCGCTCTTGGTAACGGTGGTTCTGGGATCGAAACAGATGAAGTCGCCGTTGGCGATGCCCAGCTTTTTCACGTCTTCTTTGGACTTCACCGGCTCATCGATGACGATTTCCACGTTGTCCCAGCTTCTCTTCACGTCGTACTTGTCGTTCACGTGGCAGGATGCATTCACCAGCTGGCAGGTCCCTTCGTAGATCCGTCCGCTCTTGGTGACGATGCGGCAGTTTTCCGTTTCCACGTTTTCGCAGTGGGTGGCTCCCAGAGGAGTCATCTTCAGGCGACCGTCGTCCTTGATCTGGTGGACCATGCAGCCCAGCGTATCCACGTGAGAAGTCATCATCATTGGCTCACGGGTTTCTTCCGGATTCAAACAGGCCAGAACGCCGCCCTTCTTCGTCATAGTGACTTCCACGTCCATCATCATCAGTTCGGCAATCACGTACGTAGCTGCCATTCTTGTATATCCGGTGGGGCTGTCGATCCCCAACAGGTTCTGCGCCTGCTCCACCATATAATCTACATATTTCTGCATTGTCATTCCTCCGTTGTTTCTACGCCGAAGCGCTCTGAATTACAGTTTTACAATCCCGTAACCACGGTCGTCGATTGTAATATCTACGCCCCAGGGCTTGCACATCTCCGCAAAGCGTTCCATGATTCCGTGCTCTGCGCTGAACCGGGGATTCCCCTTCTGCCACGGTGTCTTTTCGAAGTTCAGTTCAATGGGCATCAGTTCCAGATAGGTCAGCTGCCCCTCTTCCATTTCAAAGTACGGGATCATAGCCTCCAGCATGCGGTGATCCCGCATCAGGCCTCTGGTATAGCCCGCCGAACGGTTTTCGAACAGTTCCCGCATGGTGGCGTCGCTGGTCAGTCCCTGCTTGTGGAACATCTCTTCCGGCGCAAAGGGAATGCATTCGTTGTGGATCACAAAATCCCCCAGAGAGTAGAAAATGGGGCGACCTTTATAAATTTCCATCGGACGCAGTAAATGCGGGCCATGGCCGATGACCATGTGCGCACCGGCATCAATGCACTTGTGAGCAAATTCCACCAGGAAGTCCGACGGAGTTTCCTTCTTATCCCCCGACAGCTCGTGGGAATGAACACTGACCATAATGTAGTCCGCCATCATCTGGGCTTCGTAGATTGCTTTCTCGATACGGGCCATGTCCTCCGGATGAGGATGGGTGATGTACTTCGTTTCCGGACCTTCCACGAACTTCAGATCCTTCAATACGGCAACCCCATCCGCCAGCGGCGGATGGTAGCCCTCTGCACGCTCGATCTCGGTCTGCGCATTGATCTTGCTCAGGTCGCTGATCTGACGGATCACCGCCAGCTGCTCTTTCGTAACCTGCAGCTGCTCCGTGAAGCGCAGGCCGTTGACACCGGGACGACCCATGATGCGGCGGGACTGCTGCCCGGCCATGGCTGCATCGTTGTTCAGCGTAGATACCGTGGAGATCAAAGCCACACGGCCATTTTTAGTGTCCAGGAACACCGGTGCAGACGCTTCATCCAGATTGGATCCAGCTCCGGTATTGGGAATTCCCGCTTCATCGATGTATTTTTTTGTTGCTAAAAGGCCTCCCTGGCCGTAGTCCAGAGAGTGATTATTGGCGAAGGATGTCATGTTGAAACCGAACATCTTGGCATCGTCCAGGACCTTCGGTGTGGCCCGGAGATAACTTCCGCCGTTGAACTGGTTGCCGGGGAATTCGCCGTCATGCAGGGTGGTTTCCATGTTGAAGAACCGGGCGTCCCCCTTGCAGATGTGATCCCGCACCGCTTCAAAACCTTCATATCCTTCCGGGATCCGGCGCTGGATCAGCATATCGCCGGCCACGGTAAATCGCATTTTGTCTCCCATTGCGGTCTCCTTTGAGCTTCTCTATCTTAGTGTTCTACGCAGACAGCTGCCAGCATCTTGGCTCTCTGGGGAAGAGAACTGATTCTCGCAAATTCCTTATCGGTGTGACAGAAGTCGCCGCAGGTACCCAGAGCGCATACGCTGGGAACGCCGGCTGCCTGGGTGTAAGCGGAGTCCGAACCGCCGCCGGATTCCACCGGTTCCAGATCGCCCAGACCGTACTTCACGCTGGTGCTGCGGATGGTTTCGAACAATTCGTCAGTTTCCTTGGTGCGCATCATGGGAAGGC
>JAFOGM010000319.1 GCA_017386805.1 Bacillota bacterium | reverse complement strand
CGTCTCTTGAAGGAACTGAACTCCATCATTTCCAACGGGTACGCCGTGATGTACGTTTCGGCGGAGCTTCTGGTGCAGAAGTCCCTGTCCGACGGCTATCTGGTAGGTTCCCGAGGATCTGTAGGTTCGTCCTTTGCGGCCACCATGGGTGGGATCACCGAGGTAAATCCGCTTCCGCCCCATTATCTGTGTCCCAATAAGGACTGTTCCATGCCTGGAATTCCGGGACAGAGATACCACGAGTTCATCGAAGACGGCAGTTACGACTGCGGCTGCGACATGCCGGAGAAGAACTGTCCGATCTGCGGAACGCCCATGAGAAGAGAAGGGTACAACATTCCGTTCGAAACGTTCTTAGGCTTCGACGGTGATAAGGAACCCGATATCGACTTGAACTTCGCTGGGGAATATCAGCCCCGGGCACATAAATTCGTAGAAGAAATCTTCGGCCGTGAAAACGTATTCCGTGCAGGTACCATCGGTACCGTTGCGGAAAAGACGGCCTTCGGTTACGTGAAGCACTTCTACGAAGAGCGGGGTGCCGCCGTCAGCAAGTGGGAAGAAGAGCGTCTGGCCCAGGGCTGTACTGGCGTTCGC
The DNA here is from genome assembly GCA_017386805.1 of Bacillota bacterium. Classification (GTDB taxonomy): domain Bacteria; phylum Bacillota; class Clostridia; order Peptostreptococcales; family Anaerovoracaceae; genus RGIG446. The sequence continues at coordinate 1,209 of JAFOGM010000319.1, read as the reverse complement.
CGTACCACCGGTCAGCATCCCGGCGGCGGTATCATCGTACCGAGAGATCATGAAATCTATGAATTCTGTCCGGTACAACACCCCGCCAACGATATGAATACCGATATCATCACGACCCATTACGATTATCACTCCATCGACCAGAACCTTCTGAAGCTGGATATTCTGGGTCATGATGTTCCGTCCCAGATCCGCCAGTTACAGGATATCACCGGCCTGGACCCCATGGACTTAGCCATGGGCGATCAGAAGGTCATGGGGATCTTCCTGGGGATCGAGGGACTGGATATCAAAATTCCTGATTATAAATTCAAGCACGGTACTTTCGGGATCCCCGAATTCGGTACCAAGTTCACCCGTCAGATGCTGGACGATACCAGTCCCCAGGCCTTTGCGGACCTGGTGCGAATCTCTGGTTTCTCCCACGGGACCGATGTGTGGATCAACAATGCCCAGTTCTTCATCAAGACCGGGGCAACCACCATCAAAGAAGCGATTTCCACCCGAGATGACATCATGAACTATCTGATCCTGAAGGGCGTTCCCAAGAAGACTTCCTTCAAGATCATGGAATGTGTCCGTAAGGGGAAAGGACTGACCGAAGAACAGGAAGCGGTCATGGTGGAAAACAACGTTCCGGAATGGTACATTGAATCCTGTAAGCGAATCAAGTACATGTTCCCGAAGGCTCACGCTGTGGCTTATACGCTGATGTCTTACCGAATCGCTTATTATAAGGTGTACTATCCGGCAGCCTTCTATGCGGTATTCTTTACTTCGAAAATCGCTGACTTCAACGCCGAAGCGATTTTGGGCGGGATCGACTCCATTTGGAACCGCATCCACGAAATCGAAGCCAAGGGGAAGGAAGCCACCAAGAAGGAAGAAGACGAAATCATCGTTTTAGAAGTTGCCTACGAAATGTACGCCCGCGGGTATGAATTCATGCCGGCTCGTCTGGGCGAATCCTTAGGAACCAAGTTCTCTGTCAACGATGGAAAGGTGCAGCTGCCCTTCCTGGCGCTGGAAGGTGTCGGTGAAACGGCGGCGAAAGCTTTAGCGGAAGAGTATGCAAAGAAGCCCTTCCTCTCCATCGAGGAAATGCAGGAGCGTACCAAGCTGAATAAGACGGCAACCGAAGCCCTGCGGGCTCATGGGGTTCTGCGCGGGATCGACGAGACCAATCAGATTTCGATCATGTCACTTCTG
>JAFOGM010000318.1 GCA_017386805.1 Bacillota bacterium | reverse complement strand
TGCTGCTGCTCTGGCTGCAGATCCCACCATTGCTCCCAACATGTGTGCTCCTGGTGGCGCTGCTGCTGCTGCTGGTATCGCTGCTGTTCTGGGCGTAGACGCTGGCGACAGCGAACCTAAGGTTGCTCGTGTACACTGCACTGGCGCTAACGGCGTTCACAAGCAGAGCATGGAATACCAGGGCTTCTCCACTTGTGCAGCTGCTAAGGGCTTCTTCGGTGGCCCCGGCGAATGTAAGAACGGCTGTATCGGTTTCGGCGACTGCGTAGCTGCATGTAAGTATGACGCTATCCAGGTTGTAAACGGTGTAGCTTGGGTCGACATGGAACAGTGCGTAGCTTGTGGTGCTTGTGCTAAGGCTTGCCCGCAGGCTCTGATCAAGCTGGTTCCGAAGAAGAGCCGCGTATGGGTTGGCTGTTCTTCCACCGACCACGGTAAGATCACCCGTCAGGTTTGTGACGCTGGTTGTATCGGTTGTAAGCTGTGCGAAAAGGCATGTAAGTTCGAAGCCATCAAGGTTGAAAACAACCATGCTGTGATCGATACTGATAAGTGTAAGAACTGTGGCCTGTGTGCTAAGGCTTGTCCGAGACACATCATCCACATGATTCCCAGAAAGCCCGTAGCTCCCAAGGCTGCTCCTGCTCCGGCTCCCGCTGCAGAAGCTCCCAAGGCAGAAGAAGCTAAGGCTGAATAATCCTTATCTATCGAACATCAAAAAACATATAAAGAGGATCTCGATTGAGGTCCTCTTTTTTATGTGTTGGATCCGATTTGGATGGAACTGAAAGACGGGGAATATATTTTTTAAAAGATTCGAAATGAACGAAAGAAAATGAAATAAAATGATTGAAAATTAACGATTATAAAGAACCTTTGCGGAAATGATGCAAGATATTGATTTTTTCTTCGTGAAAGCGTAAAATACAGCTAAATTAACAATGACACCTTGAGAAAGCATTTGGAGGTTGTGTTATGTTTAAAAAGTTTACAAACGGCTGCGTTAACGTAGTCAACAGATGGCTTCCGGACCCGTTCCTGTTCGCTATCATTCTGACCATTGTGGTATTCGTTGCTGCTATGATCGGCACCGATCAGGGTCCCATGCAGCTGGTCAATTCCTGGGGTAACAGTTCCGGTTTCTGGAACCTGCTGTCCTTCTCCATGCAGATGGCCCTGGTACTGGTTCTGGGTTCTGCTATGGCTTCCGCTTCTGTTGTTAAGAAGGGTTTAGCAAAGATTGCAACCTTAGCGCACGATAACAAATCCGCTATCTTAGTAACTACTTTCGTATCTGTTATCTGCTGCTGGCTGAACTGGGGCTTCGGTCTGATTGCCGGTGCTCTGCTGGCTAAGGAAGTTGCTCGCCGTGTACCTACCGTAGACTACAGACTGCTGATCGCTTCTGCATATTCCGGTTTCGTTATCTGGCATGCTGGTCTGTCCGGCTCCATTCCTTTAACTCTGTCCGGCGGTTACACCATCGGTGAAGCGACTTACACCGCTGGTACCAATCTGACTCTGTTCCACCCCATGAACCTGATCATGTGTGCAGTAGTCCTGCTGGTAATGCCTTTCGTAAACTACGCAATGCATCCGGATCAGGACCAGGCGATCGTGATCGATCCCGCTCTGCTGGCTGTGGACAAGGAAAAAGAATATAAGATCGAAACTCCCGCAGAAAAGATGGAACACTCCAAGATCCTGTGGGGTCTGATCCTGGCTATGGGCTTTGCTTACATCGGCTACTACTTCTATGAAGTGGTTGTTGTGAAGGACGGCGGCATCGGTGCGATCCCCAATGCTCTGAATCTGAACATCGTAAACTTCATCTTCCTGTTCCTGGGCGTTCTGTTCCATGGCGACCTGCGCAAGTACGTAGATGCCATCGGTGAAGCTGCCGGCGGCGCTGCTGGTATTCTGCTGCAGTTCCCGTTCTACGCAGGTATCATGGGTCTGATGACCGCAGCAAACCCGGAAACCGGTTTATCTTTAGCGAAGATCATCTCCAACTTCTTCGTAAGCGTATCCACTCCCACGACCTTCCCCATGCTGACCTTCCTGTCCGCAGGTATCGTAAACTTCTTCGTACCTTCCGGCGGCGGCCAGTGGGCGGTACAGGGTCCCATCGTTATGCCTGCGGCAGCTGAACTGGGCGTAGAAGCCGGTCGTGCAGCTATGGCAATCGCTTGGGGTGACCAGTGGACCAACATGATCCAGCCCTTCTGGGCTCTGCCGGCTCTGGGCGTTGCAGGCCTGTCCGCAAAGGATATCATGGGTTACCTGGTAATCGTTCTGCTCTTCACCGGTGTAGTTGCCTGCGGTGGCTTCCTGGCATGGGCAGCGTTCTTCTAAGAGAACTATAAAAACAGCATTTAAAATCAGTCATTGAAATAAGCTTTCTCGCAATTCCCGGCCAACCATGCAGTGCGCCGGGAATTGGCTTTTTTGACGGGGTTTCCTTGAAGGACAGGCGGTTGCGGAAAAATTGCGGACACGGTATAATAAACCATAAGAAAAAACTCCGAAAGGAACGAACCTATGAACAAAACCAAAGCGTTATCTTATATGCTGGCAGTTCCGGAAGATCCCACCGATGTGGCCAACGGGGTATTACATCTGGCCCGCCTGAAGAATGCAAAGGACTTCACGGTGAACGGTCTGGAAGAAAAAGCCGGCGAATTGCAGCTGACCATCGGCTATCTTGGTAAGGAATACCTGGTAAGAATGATCCCTACGGAATTTAAGATTCCGGAACTCTATCGGATCCAGCACTTCTTCTCTGATGAGGATGTGGAAAAGCTGAAGAAGGCTCACGAAGGACTGGGCGTGATCCTGGAGTTCGGTGAAGATCCGCTGGAGGCCTATCACCTGCAGCTGAAGATCGTTCACGCAGCGCTCCCCAAAAAACTGGCTGTCTTCGACGATAGCGCGGAGAAGGTCCTCTCCGGGAAATGGGTGGCGCTGGCAGCCGCGTCCGAGGTTGCTCCGGCACCGCGCTATCTCTATACCGCTCAGGCAGTCTCCGATGAGGGTGGAGCGGTGTGGCTTCACAGCCACGGACTGAACCGCTGCGGCCTCCCCGAACTGGAAGTCCTGGCATCGGATCAGGAACATTATCAGAGCCACTATGGAATTCTGGAAGCCATGGCCAATCGCATGCTGGAACTGAATGAGCCGCTGGAGGAAGGAGAACCGTTG
>JAFOGM010000317.1 GCA_017386805.1 Bacillota bacterium | reverse complement strand
TCGCCGATGGAACTGAGAACTACCTTCTGCTTTTCCATGATGGCTTCCACCGCAATCAGATAATCGCGATATTCCGCTGCCTTTTCAAACTCCAGGGCTTCCGAAGCCGCTTCCATCTGTTCCTTCAGATAGGTGGTGAGCTTCTTGTCCTTTCCGGCCAGAAAATCCATGGCCGACTGGACCGCTTTCATGTAGGCTTCCTTACTGTAGCCTCCGCAGCAGACACCATGACATTCTTTAATATGATAGTTCAGACAAGGCTGATGACTTTCCGGAAACCGCATAGCCGAACAGCGCTTCAATTTATATACGGAAGACAGCAGATCCACGATTTGGTTCACCGCCCCAGCATCAGCATAAGGGCCGAAGTACTTGGCCCCATCTCCGGTAACCCGTCGGGTCTTCACGATCCGGGGCCACTCTTCGTTCAGCGTCACCTTGATGTAAGGATAGGTCTCGTCGTCCCGCAGAAGCACATTGTATTTGGGCATGTACTTTTTGATCAGATTGCACTCTAAAATCAGCGCCTCCATCTCGGTATCGGTGGTGATATACTCGAACTCCTCGATGTGTGACACCATGGCTCTCACCTTGGGTAATAATCGATCCGGCGACTGGAAATACTGGCGAACACGATTTCTCAGCGATACCGCCTTTCCAACGTAGATGACCTCTCCCACACTATTTTTATGTAAGTACACGCCGGGCTTATCCGGCAGTGTTTTTAAATTTTCTCTGATATCAAACATGGTTGTCCTCTCCTCTGAGGATATTATACCATCAACGCCGCCACTTAAACAACACGACTCCCACAATCATCAGAGCTACACCTGCATATTTGTTCCAGGTGAAAGGTACTTTTTCCGACCCCAGCCATCCAAAAGCATCGATGACGGCGGCCACCAACAGCTGGCTGATCAGAATCGTGGAGATGGCGTAGGTGGGACTTAAATTGCCAATGGCCATCATGACAGTAATGGTGATCACCAATCCCAAAACCCCACCCAACAAATACACTTTATTCTCCACGGCCATAATTTGAAACAGGTCGCCTTTTCCCAATACCAGCATGGCCGCGATCCCTAAAACGAAGGCTGTCCCCTGGACGAACACGTTGGATTCGTACATCCCGATAGTATCGGAAAGCCGCGTATTCATCACGCCCTGAAAGCTCATAGCTGCGCCGGCAACGATTGCCGCAATGATTCCTAACATCTGCAATTCTCCCTTCCGGGCAACCGTTTCGCGGACCGAGCCACAAAAACGTGAAAACGCCCTTTTCCGTAGTCTCCCGGAAAAGGGCGCTGTTTATACAGGTCTTGTATTCTTATTGGAACATTTTCAGATTTTCCAGGCCCAGTTCACTATAATCCTTGTAGATGGTCACGCGGCCACCGAAATCATTGATGGGGAAGTCAAAACTGATTCCATACATGTTCAGATTGGCCATTCTTCCATCCCAGGCTTCTTCCGGTGTGTAGAACACCGATCCCGGCATGTAGTTTTCACGGGCTACCATTTCTTCTGCGATCTGGTCGATCAACAGGGCTCTCAGGTCGAAGTTCGGCATGAAGACATTGTCGATGGGAACTTCCTTCAGGTTCTTCTTGTTGAAGATCCTGCGGACATTGCTGTCCAGAACACTTCCGTCGGTACCTCCATACAGATTGTGTTCCACACTGTAGTACCCACCTAAATCGGTGATGTTACAGTAATATCCCACGTAACCCCAGGTTTCTTCCACCTTTACTGCATTATTGATATACCAGCCGTTGATTTCATCCAGGAATCGGGAACGATCGGCGTTAATCATCTTGTCACGGTCTTCCACAGACAGATTCCGCGGCCAGGTGATTTCGATGCTCTTTTCCAGATTCTTTTCTGTGGTACGTTCTGCCTCAGTTTCAAAGTCATAATTATACACTAACATGGCACTGAGAGGCATGGTGTACAGTTCCTGTTCGCCGGGGAAGCGCACCGGATACACCGCTTCGTTTTTGATATCATTGTAATAGATCGTTACAAAGTCGTATCCGCCGAAATTGGTATCGAATTCCGGATCCTTCTCATCAAAGTACAGGTTAAGTCCCTGATAACTTACAGAGAAGGGCTGATCTTCTCTCACTCCTTCGAAGGGAGCCACCTGAACCAGATGTTCTTCTTCCCAAACGTGGTTTCCATTGTGTTCATAGGAGCCCATGTTTTCATCCACCAAAGCCGGAAGCTGCTTCTTCACCTGTTCATTTAAAACTTCAAGATAATCCACATTGTCTCCGAACAGGGATTTCAGCGTTACCAGACCACCGGTCTTCATGTCGAAGGTCAGATATTCCATATCCCGGATCCAATGCCATTCTTCATCCCCCTCATAAGTCCAGCTCTTCTGGATCCCTACAGAAAGCAGGTTTCCGCTGTAGCTGACGTTCCAGGGATAGATGCTGATGTCTTCCAGTCTTCCCAGGCGCTGAATGGTCTTGACTCCGCGATAGGCAGGGAGTTCTGTCTGTTCGCACATCTTCAGATACAGGTCATAGATCTGCTGATTGATGGAAGCCTGCACCTCCTGATCCACCAGCCCCTTCACGACACAGTAACTTCCATTGAGATAGACATTTGTCCGTTCCGGTTCTTCCAATTCCCGCAGATCGGCAATCTTCGCCGCCGCATCTTCATCGGTACAATATTCATAATCGATCCCGCCGCTGAGGAGATAGTTCACCGGCCGGTTTCCACCCATAGGCGTCCAATGGCTCAATCTGGAAGGATCGATGTCCGTTTCCGGTTTTGCCTCAGTTCCTTCCACGGTATTCGTGGTCGGATCGTCTGTTCCGGCTTCCTCTCCCTGACCTCCACAGCCTGTCATCAAAAGCGACAGCGCCAGGATCATGGCCAGAAACAGGGCCAGAACACGTACGCTTTTCATCATTTTACATTCCCCACCTTTACATATCCAGCCTGATCGGCAATCTTCTGGCCTTCGCTGGACAGGATCCAGTCTAACAGCTTGGAAGTGTTGGAATCTGCCGGTTCATCGCCTCTGGTCACCGCATAATAGTGAGTCAGGATCGGATAGGTTTCTTCTTCGATGCTCTTTACGGAAGGCATTTCCCCGTCGATGGACAGCAGCTTGATTCCTTCGTTGATCCACATGTCAGTTACATAGTAGAAGTAGGAGTAACCGATGGCTCCGGGGCTGTTTTCGTAGTCAGCAACGGCTTCCACCAGATCGCCCATGCCCTGCATGCGCATTTCGGTGGGTGCATCCATGATTTCATCTTCCGGAACTACCATTTCCAGCATTCCGGTTTGACTTCCGGAGTTCACCGGTCTCTGGTAAGCGATGATTTCCATGTCGGGACCGCCCACCTGATTCCAGTTGGTGATTTCACCGCGATAGATCCCCTGTACCTGTTCATAGCTCAGGTTGGTCATGGGGTTTTCCTTACTGGTCAGGAATACGAAGCCTTCGTTGACAATAGGAGTCACCACCAGTTCCACACCCTTTTCCTTAGCCAGAGCCAGTTCGTCCTTTGAAGGAGCAGTTACAAAAATGATGTCTACCTTATCTTCGATCAGATTTACATAAGCCTGATGAGTCGTATTATGTAACACATACTGACGGGCTTCTTCCACGGGCATCTGCATAACAGAAGCAGCGAAGGCTTCCGATAACGGAATGGTAGCTGTGGAGCCATCCACGATGGGATATTCCTCCGGTGTCATCTGCAGGTCCTTCGCGAAGGAAATATTCACACCCTCTTCGATTTCGCCTCTCTGATGACCGCTTTCCTGACCGGGTTCCACAATACAATTATCGCCTCCGGTCTGGTCCTTACCGCAGCCGGTCATGAAGGCACCAGCCAGCAATGCAATGATCATAGTCATTGCCAATAATCTCTTTCCATATAATCTCTTCATCATTGTTTCCCTTTCTCTGTCGTAACAGACGGCTTTCGAAGTCCTGTTTCCCCTGTTTTCAATGGACATCAAACGCCATAAATATCTCTTTTGTACTACTAAGACACAGGTTCTTCCAAAAAAGTTCCCAAATATTTCAGAAATTTTTTCACTGGCAACCCGCTGCGCGGGCTTCCTTCTACGGAAGCTGTACGCCGTAGTGTTCCAGGATCTCCAGCGGGAATTCCACACGAATGGTCATCATGGGGTCCACGATCTGACAAACCGCCATGTTGGAGAGAAGGGACATCAGCATCCCGCTCTTCCAGGGTTCCAGCTTTGTGGCTCTGGTGACAAAATCCATCATAGCGTTGGCTGCCTTTACAGAAGCTTCGTCCAGCGTTTTCGCAGACTGCACCGTCATCACCTTTCCGTCGCGGATCAGGAACGGGGCAGGAACTTTCAATTCATCCTTCAGAACGGTCACACGAACAGTGACTTCACCGGCGATTTCCAGACCGCAGATCAGTACTTCGCCATCTCCCATCAGTGCGTGCAGATCGCCCATGGATAACAGCGCACCTTCGGTGTTGACCGGAAGATATAAAGTAGTTCCGGCTCCGATCTTGTTGCAGTCCATGTTCCCGCCGTGGTCGTAAGGTGTTTCCGTATCGATTCCTTCTCCGGCAGGAGCTGTTCCGATGACACCGATCATAGGATCCAGTTTTAATTTCAAGGTTTCATCAAACTGTACATATTCCCCATCTACGATATCAAAGATCTTGAAAAAGCGTTCGGTAAAATAATGAGGGAACGCACCGGCTGTGGGAGAGGTTCTCATGACAGCCTGTGGCGCCAGATCGATCTTCAGGATCTCCACCTTCAACTGATCCCCGGGCATCGCTCCCTTCACAAACAGCGGACCTGTAGCCGGATTGGCATAGTCAGGATCCCCTTCTTTGGGCTGTTTCGGTCCGGGAATGATGGCGTCGTTATAACAGTCTCTGGTCTCGAAGATCACAACATCGCCGCTGTCACAAACCGCAACCGGCTCCTGTTCTTTTCTCATAATATCGTGTACATAGTCTCTTGTAATTTTCATCATGATGTCACACTCCTTCAGTGCAGCGTATTTCTTTCTTTTATTGTACATGATTTACCACCGAATTTCATCGGAGCTTTGAAAAAATATGAAAAATCCGCTCTGTTCGAGCGGATCCTTGCTTAAAACACCAGACAGATCATGTATTCTTTTCCCTCATCACTGATCTTCTGCAGGGCCGTCTGCATCTTATCCCGGATGTTTTCCGGAACATTCCCCAGTTTCGTCTCCATCTGTTCAGTCACCATATCCTGCAGGGACTTTCCGAAAATATTGGTATCCCAGATTTTATTGGGATCGGTCTCAAACTCCGTCAGCAGATATTTGATCAGATCCTCGCTCTGCTTTTCCGTTCCCACCACCGGTGAAACCTCCGTGGAGATCCCGGTTTTGATCAAATGAAGGCTGGATGCCCGGGCCTTCAGCCGAACACCAAACTTGGAACCCTGTTTGAAAATCTCAGGCTCCTCCAGTGTCATTTCCGACAACTTAGGGTGGACGATTCCGTAGCCGTTGGTTTCCACCTGCTCCATGGCCCCGGAAATTTTATCCCAGGATTTCTTGGCCTTGGTAAACTCCCGGATCAAACGGAAGAACTGCCCATCGTTTTCCACGGGACATTCCATGATTTCCCCAAGAACCTGATAAAATAAGCCCTTCACTGCCGTCACTTCCACATCCACGCGGCCTGTACCCAGATCCGTTCCCCTCAAATTCACTTCGGAAATCAACTCTCCATCTGCCAATTGATCCAGCGTTTCCCGGACATCCCGCAGCGTCTTCGCATTCCGGCTCCATTCCCGGATTCCCCGAATCAGGCTGGCCTTCATGCGGTGATCGGTTTCCAGCCCTTCCAAAAATCCAGGAAGATAAAAATTCACCTCGGAGGCTGGGAATTCTGAAAGGGTCTCTCCCAG
>JAFOGM010000316.1 GCA_017386805.1 Bacillota bacterium | reverse complement strand
CTTTCGATCACACCCTTGGAAAACGTCAGATTCTCCTCCGTACTGGTGGACTTGTCTTCGACCAGGATCCTCTCCGGATGGATCCCCTGGGCTATCAGCGAATCGGCAATGGCTTGTCCCTCAGCAATTCCTTCATCTGCTCCCTGACCACCACTGGCCACCGCCACGGCCTCCGGATGATCCATCAAGTATTCTGCTGCACTGTCGATTCGTTTTCGCAATGACCAGGACGGTGTCGTCCCGTTGACCTTAGCCCCCAAAACGATCACATACTCCGCATCGTCCGCTGGTTCTTTCACCATGGCGCTCAAAATCACACCTTCAGCAACAGCTGCACAGCTGAGCCCTACGATCAGAAGTACTGTACAGATCCGCAGCGCCAGCTTCTTTTTCGTAAGCCAAAGCCTTGTATATATCGCAAAGAACGCCGCTGCAGCCAGCCAAATCAACTGCGCCCCGCCCAACCGAGCAGTCATCAGACAGACGATTGCATAATATACGATACATGCGATTGATGGTAGATACCTCAAGTATTTTTTCATTTGTAATCTCCTCCCCCACTGCCCCTTACTATCCTTTACAAGCCTCCACGAAGGCCCGGAAAATTCTGGGCTGGACATCAGAAGTGACCATCATTTCGGGATGCCACTGAACGGCCACCACAAAGCGTTCCCCTGGTATTTCAATCGCTTCGATCACCTGATCTTCCACAGCTTTTCCCACATTCACAAAGCCTCGCCCCAGATCCTTCGCTGCCTGATGATGGTATGAATTGACACCAATCACTGATGATCCATAGATGTTCGCCACGCGGCTTTCCGAAATCAGTTCCACCTCATGGACCACTGCCGTCCGTGGATACATTTCAGCACTGTGCACCTCAAAATCCCCTTCTTTCTCCAGATCCTGATACACATTGCCTCCCATGGCGATATTCATCACTTGAAGGCCTCTGCAGATCCCCAAAACCGGAAGATTTGTTTCTTCGATCACATAACGGGCTAATTCCAATTCCTGTTCATCTCTGGGAACACAAATCCCCCCACAGTATCCTTTGGCACGAACCCCGAATCTGCGTGGATCCACATCATTTCCTCCGGAGAACAGAATTCCATCCAAACGTTCTACCAGCGTCGTCGTCGTCTCCGAATCCCCATAAATGGGAATCAGTACCGGGATCCCTCCTGCTTTCACCACAGCATCCACATAATCCGACGCAATATAATTCCACTGTTGACCCACGGTACCAAAATGAGTCACCAGCCCGATTTCATCCTTGATATCATAATTAACTGTAATCCCAATCAACGGTTTTTTCATCATTTCCTCCTCATGCAGAAAGATCCTGCGATTCCTCGCAGGATCTCACATTGTCTTTAGTGAATCACTTCCGGCATCATAAAGAAGTAGGCCGTGATCATATCCCAAACGTTTTTCGCTTCATAACGAACGGTGAAGTCGTCCACCTGGACAGCTCCCGGATAGTAGCTGGCTCTCAGGGCCTGAGAATGATGACGACAGCACATTTCCAAAACGACGGGCTTATCTTCCACCGGAGCAACGCAGCGAGAGCTCATTTCCTTTAAGGCCGCTTCCACGCCGGCTTCGATTTCCTGTTCCACCAGTTCTGCACTGCGGTTGATGGTAGCCTGGCCGATACACTTCTTGGAGGATACCGTTCCAATTCCCGGTAAAACCTTCACCGCCTTTTCACAGAGATCTTGATCCCCGCTGACGAAGACCATGGGTACACCGTAACGTCCGGCGATCATGGCGTTCATTTCCAGCTCCGAAATCAGTTCTCCATTCACCTTTGTCCAGTATAAACGAGCATCGGTCATGGTATGAGCCAGAGGATTTCCATTGGTACCACCGCCGGAATGATAGCCGATGGCGATCGCTGCATCAAAGGTTTCATCGATCCCAGCCATCATTACTTCGGGAGAGCACATCCAGCCGCGGACGAACCGAACTTCCGGCGGGAACTCATCCGCCCACATATTTCTGGCCGAATCGTGAGCATCCTTCACCCAGACCTCTGTAGCTCCGGCCTTGATGGCACCGCGAACAGCTGCCAGGGTTTCTTTCTTCATCTGGCCGCCGCCCTGACTGTGACGAGAGCTATCGATCTCCGTTTCATCCCAGTTGGTAACTCCGGTGATCCCTTCAATATCTACGCTGATGTAAACTTTCATTGCACTACCTCCCTACGTTAAAAGAGGCACAGCCCGTGACTGTGCCTCGACCGAACTAAAATTTCAAAATCTCAGCTACTTTTCACCATCCAGAAATTCTGTCAGCATGTATTTGATCCCCTTTACCGCATGTTCGATCCCTACGGTACTGTTGATGCTCACGTGATAATTCTGGCGTTCACCCCACTTATTCATGGTGAAATAATTGTAATACGCTGCTCTCTGCTTGTCGATCTGACGAATGTGAGCTTCATAATTCGGAGCCTTATCTCCGTATTCTTCCTTCACTCGCTTTACCTTTTCTTCCAGCGGTGCATGAACGAACACATTGAAACAAGCCGGATGATCTTTCAGAATATAGTCCGCGCAGTTTCCAACGATAACGCAGGATTCTTTTTCTGCCAGATTCTGGATCAGGCGAGTTTTCGCCAGATAAATCTGATCCGGAACGGGACGTTCCTTGATCGGCATATACACTTCATAACACGCGATCGGCGTTTTCTTTTCCACCCATTCTTCTACTGTCGCCTGGGGCAGCCCGCTCTCCTGAACAAGTAAATTGATGATTTCTTTATCATAGAAGGCGATACCCAGTTCCTCGGCTAACTTCTGGCCGATCAAACGACCACCGGAACCATATTCTCTACTAATTGTAATTACGTAATTTGCCATAATTTCACCCTCTTTTCTTGGAGACATTTCTCCTGAATCTATATCAATTTTATATTAACACAATATTCTGTCAAATGCAATTCCATACGCGGAAAAGCGTATAAAAAATGCTGCTCCGATCCTTCGATCGAAACAGCATCTCTTATCTAGTAATTCAGTTCTTTTCTTGCCTTAGCCAAGCGATCCAGCGCTCCCTGCAGTTCCTTCTTCGGCATCCCGATCTGCAGCCGCATAAATCCCCGTCCGGCTTCGCCGTACTTATACCCCTCATCGGGGCAAACGCCTGCGGCGTCGAACATGGTCTTCACCTTCTCCTCGTCACCGAAGTCTCTCCAGTCCGTCCATACCAGCGTACCGGCGGTGTGACGGAAGACCTTCACTTCCGGGAAGTGTTCCGCAAAGAATCCGCGGATCAGCTGATCATTTTCCTGATTGAATACCATCAGCGCGTCGATCCAGTCTTTTCCTTCCGGCGTATACGCCGCCAGAAGAGCCACTCTCATAAACGGGCTCAAGCTTCCGTAATGGTCGCTGTCACGCTGTTCAATGTACTTGGCGCGAAGTTCTTCGTTGGGAATGATGATATTGGAATGGCTGGTCCCG
>JAFOGM010000315.1 GCA_017386805.1 Bacillota bacterium | reverse complement strand
GTTATCCCAATTGACATACTGCCAGATATGGGTCAGCTCATGGGCAAACGTGGCAATCAGAGAGATGCGGGGAGCGCCGTTTTCCAGGAGGATGTTGTACTTATTCTTCTTGTTAACTGCGACACCCAGAACCAGCGTGCTTTGACTGTCAATCGTGCCCAGGGGGATACCGGCCTTCTTCTTGATCTTACGCTCGTTTATGATCTCGATGGAGATCGGAATGTTCAGGTGTGCACCAAAAAAATTGGACATATTGCTGATGACGATCTGGCAAATGGATTCCATTTCCTCCTGGGTATTGACAACGGTGCTGCTGCAGTTGGTACATCTGATGCGTCCACCGGAAGAACGGTAGAATTCTACGCCTGCGATTTCTGTGCCACAGTAAGAACAATAGACCTGGGTTTTCTTGGCCTTGTCTGCGTTCCGGAAATTCTGCGACTGCTCCTTTCCTTCACGGGCTTTGCGCAGCTCACCGCCGTCAAAACCGATACTCTGCAGGAAGGACTTTGTGCCATCCAGATCCATCTGTGCAGTACGTTTGCCTTCCCGATACCGCAGATAATACCGATCCCGATAGGGAAGAATTGTGGTTTCAGGGACAGAAGATTCCGTCTGGTCTTCATCCGGAAGCGCATCTGCTTCATCGGTGCCGCAAACAGCGTTTTCCACCTCAGGATCGGATGTCAGCTCCTGCCGGTGAGACTCGTTCTGCTGTACTTCTTCCTCTAAAAGAGCCTTATCTTCACACATCTTCAGTCACCTCTTCTTCCTTTGGGGTTTCGGTTATGGCCTCTGCTTCGCCGGAAAGAGGTAGCTCGGTGTCAGCCTGGTCGGATGGCTCCTGGGATGCAGTCTTTTCTGTCTTTTTACGGAGTCTTTCTTCTTTCTTTCTGGCCCGTTCGGCTTTTCTCTTTTGTCTGGGGGTCAGAGTCTCAGAAGACTCCGGATCAGCAGGAGTGGCTTCTGTTTCCGATCCGTCCTTCTTTTTCAACAAGTTGACCAGGCGCATTATAAGCCGGACAATGATATTCTTCTTTGTCGCATCGCTTTCTGTGCCTTCATAAATATCGAAGGGAACAGCCTTATCTTTCTTGACGGAAGTTTGGGATGTTCTGTCACATTTGCTGATCTGCTCATCATTCCAGATAAGGTAATCGGAAATGATCTGGAAGATACGGTCTGTATTTCGCTCCACTGCGACCAGCAGACCGATGTCCAGCTGGCTGTCTTCGATAATGAAGATGCATTTATCCGCAGATTCACAGCCCTCTTCCAGTGTAAGGCTGTAGGTCAAAGGTGCAGTGTAGTTACCGGGAGTGACGGCTGAAATGAACGGCTGGTTATCGGCAAACAAGGTGACGAAGGCCTCATTCAGCAGGTTGGTCAGCGTCATTCTGACAGAGTCCGTAAAGGCATCGCCCAGTTTGGAGAAATCAAACTTCAGAACAAGCTTGTTGTGGTATTCACGGATGGGAACGCCATTCACTTCAACCAGCTGACCGTTATCGAAATCGTTATGGGCCCGCAGTTTCCAGTAACCCGGAGTTGCTACGCTGAAATCTGCGTACTGATAGTGGATATCGATATTGTTTACCGTTTTCAGAGCACCCATGGAAGCGGAATTGGCCAGACGGCGAATGGTATAATTTCGCATCTGACGGTAAGACAGTCGCCCTCCGATATGGTCCGAGGCTCGCCGAACAAGGATCCGGTTGTCAGCAGTGGTGGACACCATTTCGTAATACTTGCCGC
>JAFOGM010000314.1 GCA_017386805.1 Bacillota bacterium | reverse complement strand
GTACCGTCTGTGAAAAGGTCCTGGTAGAGAAGCTGGGCCACACCGAGCAGACCGTTAAGGGCAAGGACGCAACTTGTACCGAAGACGGCCTGACCTTGGTGCAGAGACGATTTATCAGTATATTGCTTGCAGTTATAAGGAGTGTTTCTAGTGGAGAACAATAACGAATCCAGTTTAAAAATCAGTAAGAAATCCTTCTTCTCGTCCATGTTCATTCTTCTGCTTCTCATGATCGGAGCAGGGATCCTGACGCTGGTGGTTCCGTCCGGAGCCTTTGAGCGCGTCATGGTGGATGGGAAGGAAGTCATCGTCCCGGGAACGTTCCAGTTTGCGCAGACGGGGAATTATCCCTTCTGGCGCTGGTTCACCGCACCGGTGGAAGTGCTGTGGAGCGCAGATTCTGTAACGGTCATCATGATCATTGCGTTTATTTGCATCATCGGCGGGACCTTTACTGTTTTAGACAAGAGCGGGATGTTACAGTATATCATGAACGGTCTGGTGAAGAAATTCGAGACTTCCAAGTACAAGCTGATGGCTGTACTGACTCTGTTCTTCATGCTGTTTGGTTCCATCTTCGGGATCTTTGAAGAGCTGGTAGCGCTGGTTCCCATCGTGATTTTACTGTCCCATGCCATGGGGTGGGATTCTCTCACCGGTCTGGGTATGAGTGCTCTGGCGGCAGGCTTCGGCTTCTCTTCGGCGACACTGAATCCTTTCACCTTAGGTGTAGCTCAGGAAATTGCCGGTCTTCCGGCCTTCTCCGGCGTAGGCTTCCGAATCCTCGTGTTTGCTGTATGTTATTCGATTCTGTTCACGTTCTTATACCGTTACGCAAGAAAGATCGAAAAGGATCCCACTAAGTCTTCGATTTATGAGGAAGATCTGGCCCAGAAGGAAAAGCTCAGTGGCTCCTTGTCTCTGGAAGCGCTGCCCAATGAACAGTATCTGGGAAAGACTGTGAAGATCTTCTCCGGAGCATTGGCATTGGTCATCGGATACATCGTGGCTGGTTTCTTCGTACCGGCGCTGTCTGCGGTTTCTCTTCCGGTGATGGCAGTGCTGTTCCTGGTGGGTGGCCTTCTGGCAGCCCGTGCTTCCCATTACGGCGGTCAGATCGGTAAGGACTTTGTGACCGGCATCGGCGGGATCGCTCCCAGTGCCATCCTGATCCTGATGGCCATGGCGGTAAAGCTGATCATTACCAACGGCGGAATCATGGATACCATTTTGTACTATGCTTCCGAAACTGTGGCGAAAATGGGCCCTAACGGTGCTGCAGTCATGATCTTCCTGTTGGTTCTGGGTCTGAACTTCTTTGTCAGCTCCGGCTCTGCCAAGGCCTTTTTATTGATTCCCATCATAGCGCCCCTGGCGGAACTGGTGGGTCTCAACAGCCAGATCGCTGTCCAGGCCTTCTGTTTCGGTGATGGTTTCACCAATATGTTATATCCCACCAATGCAGTGCTGATGATCACTCTGGGTCTGACCGTTGTCAGCTATCCCAAGTGGTTCAAGTGGACCATCGGCTTACAGCTGCTGATGCTGGTTGTGAATATTGCTCTGTTACTTCTGGCTGTGGCCATTGGGTATGGAGCGTAAGGTGCAGCGGTTCGCTGTACCGGCAATGGAATAGAAATAACAAAACCTCGCGGGTGATGTGTATCCCTCTTTATTGGACAAAACCAGTAGAGAGGGATTTTTTTATGCATTGCAGCTATGAGTTCAGAGTTGTGATTAGTTGGAGTATAGGTTGAAATATCGAAGGAGGGTTGATTTTGCCAATAACAGGTTTTCTGAAATATGAAAAATGGCAAAATGTATGAAATTAAGCGATGGAG
>JAFOGM010000313.1 GCA_017386805.1 Bacillota bacterium | reverse complement strand
TCAATCGTTCCTGATAGTTGTTTAAATACTGTAGGGTTGGAGTTGGTTAGTACGATACCAGCAATCCTAAACCTTGTTGTATCGCCTTCGTTCTTTTTGTAAAACGTCTACTCCCACGAAGGGGACGATTAGACCATTCTCTCATGATCGATTCCACAGATTCCATAAAAAAACGACAGTCATGCGACTGTCGTTTTCGTTTTTTGACTTTTTCTTTCAGAATTAGTTTTCTTCAAAACCATCCACGAAGTATTCCACGGGATACTTCACGAACAGTTCATCCAGCATTTCGTAGTAAGCTACGGAATCCAGCTCGTACAGAATATCATCCTTCAGCCATTCGTAGGGAGCAGGTTCGCCCTTGTTCACTCTTCCGGTCACCAGGATCACGTGATAACCGAAATCGCTCTTTACCGGTTCCTTGGTGTGTTCGCCTACAGCCAGTTCAAAGGCCGGCTTGGAGAAGTCTTCCACCATGCCGGAGTATACGAAGGGACCTAAGTCGCCGCCGGTGGACTTGGTACCGTCGGTGCCGTATTCCGCTGCCAGAGCAGCGAAGTCTTCGCCGGCTTCGTACTTGGCAATGATGTCCTTTGCCAGAGCTTCGTCTTCCACCAGGATGTGAGAAGCACGAACGGTATCTTCGGTCACAGCGAAGTCAGCCTTGTGTTCTGCGTAGTACACTTCGCCTTCTTCGTCAGCCACTGCCACCTCGTTCATAGCGTAGCTCAGGTACATCTGGCTTTCGTAGTATGTCAGCAGTTCTTCGTCGGTCAGTTCGTGGTCTTCGATGAAATCAGCGATCTGTGCCTTAACGGTGGACAGGAACAGCGCCGCATCCGCTTCGAAAGTTTCTCCCAGAACGTTCACGCCCTGATCTGCATAGTTCATCTTCAGAACCTTGGAAGCCATCAGGCTGGACAGCATAGAGTTCTTCAGATTCTTTACAGCGTCTTCGTAACCTTCCATTTCTTCCATCAGAGCCAGTTCATAACCGTAGCTTCCGTAGAATACCAGTTCATTATAGGAATCCCATTCTCTCTGGGTCACTTCCACATCACCCACTTTCGCAACCACGGTGGTGGGGTCCACAACTTCTTCGTCCTTTCCGCAGCCAACCAGACCAACGATCATGATCAGAGCCAGCAGCAGAGCCACAATTCTCTTTGCGTTCATATATTACATTCTCCTTTGTAAATCAAGTTCCGGTCACAGGACCATCAACTTTGTTAGTTTATCATACGTTCGCCGCATCCTGCAAGACCTTTGTAAAGTCCAGGGCTTCCTGGAGCCTTGTCTTTTTCTGCGGCAACAGCCGGATCACCGGCTTCACTCCGCCGTAGATGGTCATGCGCATTCCGTAGGCTGCGGCAGCGGCTGCCATCACCTGCGGCTTCAGGCCGTTGATCTGTTCGAAGGTGAAGACCAACTTTCCGCTTTCGATGTGGATCCGGCTGATCCCCAAAGCAACGCAGCGGGATTTCAGCCAGGCGATGTCCAACAGATTGGACGCTTCCCTGGGCAGGTCGCCGTAGCGGTCCACCATTTCGTCATAGATTTCATTGCGGTCATCGTCATCCCCGATCCCGGCAATCTTCTTATACATCTGCAGCTTCAGCAGTTCATCGCTGATGTAGAAGCTGGGCAGGAAGGCCGGGATATCCAGTTCGATGGAGGTTTCGATCTGAGGCATGGTTTCCACGTTTCCGGACAGCTGACGGATGGCATCTTCCACCAGCTTACAGTACAGTTCGTAACCGATCATCATCATGTGGCCGGACTGGGCTGTCCCCAGTAAATTCCCCGCACCGCGGATCTCCAGGTCCCGCATGGCGATGTGGAAACCGGCTCCGAACTCCGTGAATTCACGGATGGCTCTCAGACGCTTTTCCGCCACTTCCGACAGGACTTTCTGCTTTTCGTACATCAGATAGGCGTAGGCCATGCGGTTGGAACGACCAACGCGACCGCGCAGCTGATAGAGCTGGGACAGGCCATATCGATCCGCATCGATGACGATCATGGTGTTGGCATTGGG
>JAFOGM010000312.1 GCA_017386805.1 Bacillota bacterium | reverse complement strand
GCTGGTTGATGATTTCGCACATGTGCATCGGATAACCCTGGAGAGGAGTTCTTCCGTCCTTGGCGGTGGTTGCCTTCTGGCCCATCAGCGTGGTGGGAGCCATCTGGCCGCCGGTCATGCCGAAAATGCTGTTGTTTACGAAAACTACAGTCAGGTTTTCACCACGATTCGCGCAGTGCATGATCTCTGCCAGGCCGATAGACGCTAAGTCGCCGTCACCCTGATAAACCAGAACGAACTTTTCCGGAGCGGAACGCTTGATCCCTGTGGCGGTAGCTGGAGCTCTTCCGTGCAGGGAAATGATCTGGTCAGTATCGGTGATCCAGCACATCAGCGCGCCGCATCCAATGGGCTGTACGGCCACTGTGTTATCTACGATCCCGAATTCGTCGATCAGACCGCAGATGATTTTATTGGCAACGCCATGGAGACATCCGGGGCAATAGCCGGTGGGACGTTTCTGCATGGCTTCCGGTCTCTTATAAATCTTTTCCATACTGTCTCCCTCCTATTTCCAATCCTGCTCGATGTGGAGCATCATCTGTTCTTCCACTTCTTCGGAGCTGAATACGATCCCTGCGGCTCTTCCATAGGTGGCGATGGGGATACGGCCCTGAACGCCGCGATCCACGTCTTCCACCATCAGCGCCGGAATAGATAATTCCAGACAGAGGATCCCCTTGACCTTGGTTTCATCCAGTTTTCTCAGCGATTCGTAGGGGAAGGGCCATACGGTGATGGGACGGATCAGCCCCACCTTGATTCCCTTGTCTCTCAGCTGACGGATGGTGCTCTTGGCCACACGGGCACTGGTCCCGTAGGCAACGATCACGTATTCCGCATCGTCCAGCATATATTCTTCCACCTGACATTCGTTTTCTTCAATGGTCTTGTAGCGAGCCGCCTGAACGCGGTTCCAGTTTTCATGATCCCGTTCGTTGGTGATCATGGTGGCAGAACATCTTCTGGTGGGGTTGGCTGGATTCATGAACTGGGAGGTGTACAGTGGATATTCTTCCCTCTGCACTTCCTTCATGGGAGGCAGTTCCACCGGCTCCATCAGAGAACCGATGCAGCCGTCCATCAGCACCAGTGTGGGCGCTTTGTATTCCCAAGCTTTATCAAAGGCCTTATATACCAGATCCACCGCTTCCTGAATGGTGGAGGGAGCATAGGCCAACATGCGGAACGCACCGTGACCGGGAGCTTTGGTTGCCTGGAGGTAGTCCATCTGCGCCCCCTGGATGGCACCGGTACCGGGACCGCCGCGCATAACGTTTAAAATAACCGCCGGGAAGGGGGTTGCCGCCATGGTGGAAAGACCTTCCGACATGAGGCTCAATCCGGGACCGGAGGAGGAGGTCATGGCTCTGGTTCCGATGTAGGACGCACCGATGACCATATTGATGGAAGCCAGCTCGCTTTCGCCCTGAACGAAAGCGCCGCCTACTTCCGGCAATCTCTTGGATAAATATTCGGGAATTTCATTCTGCGGCGTAATGGGATAGCCAGCGAAGAAACGGCAGCCTCCGCGAACGGCCGCTTCGGCCACAGCTTCGTTTCCTTTTAAGAACAACTTACTCATGAGGCTCTCCTTTCTATTTGAACACTTCGATGGCTGCTTCCGGGCACATCACTGCGCACATTTTACAAGCCACACATTCCGCATCCGGTTTCATTTCCACAACATCGTAGCCCGCCTGATTGGTGGTTTCTCCGATCTGAAGACAGCCCTTGGGGCAGGCATTGATGCAAAGTTCACATGCTTTACAGTATTCCACTGTGATTTCTACTCTCGCCATACGTCACTACTCCTTTCACTTATGGGTATTGCAGGTATCTGCGGACGATCAGCCGGTGTTCCGCACTGGCCGGTAATTCCAGTTCCTTCAGCCATTCCGGAACGGCGATGATATTGCAGGGGAGATTCAGCTCTCCCAATCGTTCCTGAATCATGGTCCACCCCTCCAGTACCGCCTCCGCATCGGTGTATTCCCCCATGTTGGGATTCCCGATGAACCGGAAATTTCTCAACTTGCTGAAGTCTTCCACAGCCTCCATCATGGCTTTGATATGTTCACTGTCCAGGGACAATAATCGGTAGGGGCTGACCACAAAGAAGACGATGGTGTCTTCGCCACCGAAAAATTCTTCGAACTGGCCCATGTTCACGGCTCCAATCTCATTTCCGCCCACGTCCAGAACGTTGATCCCCTCAGGATCCATCAGGCGTTTTTTCACTCCCGGCGGAATGATGGGAGACTCCATCAGCTGTTCTCCAAAGACCAGTTCCACGCCGCCGTCTTCCACCGCCTTTCTGGCATCTCTTGACCGGAAGCTGGGTTTGGACTGGTCCATATCCAACAGGCTCACCCGTTCACGGCCACGCTTTTTCTTCAGCGCCAGAGCGCAGTTGATGGCCAGTTCCGTCTTTCCGCAGCCGGATTCCCCTACAAAGATGATGTTCCTGGCTCCTTGTACGATTTCCCAACTCACGTTGCACCCCCGGCGCTACGCCAATTCCGCATCCATGGCCTGGAGCTTGGCAACTGCCTCCTGGAGCACTTCCATGGAAGCCGCGTAAGAGATACGGGCAAAGCCTTCACCGCTTTCACCGAAGGCGTTTCCGGGGATCAGGCCCAGGTGGTGTTTTTCCAGTGCGTAATCGCAGAACTCCTGGCTTCCCATTCCCGTCTTGGTGATGTTCATGAAGACGTAGAAGGCACCTTCCGGCATCCTGCAGGAAAAATGCTTCATCTTATTGATTTCCGCTACGATATAATTTCTTCTCTTTTCAAATTCCTGACGCATCCGTTCGATGGAACCGTCCTCGTCGGTGAGGCAGTTCACCCCGGTGTACTGAACGAAGGATACGGAACCGGCAGTCATGTAGAAGCCCAGGCGGTTCATGGGTTCCTGCAGTTCTCTGGGAGCTGCGATGTAACCCAGACGCCAGCCGGTCATGGCCATGCTTTTGCTCATGCCGTTGAAGACGATGGTTCGTTCCTTCATTCCCGGCAGGGTAGCGATACTGATGCACTTGGTATCGCCGTAAACCAACCGTTCATAGATTTCATCGGAAACCACCAGTAGATCGTGCTTGATTGCCAGATCCGCGATCCCCTGCAGGGATTCCAGATTCATGACGCTGCCGATGGGGTTGGAGGGGGATACGAGACAGATCATCTTGGTCTTTTCCGTGATCAGACTTTCGATCTGGGCGATGTCCGGCTGGAAGTTGTTTTCTTCTTTCAGCTGATACGGCTTGATCACCGCCTGGGCGATGCGCGGAATCTGGTTATAGGTCACGTAGACCGGATCCGGTACCAGCACTTCGTCGCCGGGATTTAAGAACGCCATGAAGGCTGCAAACATCCCTTGGGAAACCCCTGTGGTAACGCTGATTTCTTCCCAGTCGTAGTCCAGATCGTTTTCCTTCTTCAATTTGGCCGCAATGGCTTTCTTCAAGGCATCGATCCCCGTATCTTCCGCATAGACGGTATACCCTTCGTCGATGTATTTTTTACATGCCTCCTTGATGTAGTCCGGCGTATCGAAGTCCGGCTGACCCAGAGTCAGCGAAGTGACCTTGATTCCCTGGGACATCAGTGCCCAGCATTTGCGGAACATCACTCGGGTGGGGGAAGGTTCTAAATACTGTAATCTCTCAGCCTGCTGAAACATATATACTCTCCTTTCTAATGTCAGTCTTTTGACACTGAAAACGAATCATGATATATTCTATTTTAATTACAAACTGTATATTTGACAATCGTTTTATCTCAATTTTCAGACATTTTCCAAGGAGATTTTTCATGGCTCACACCATCGCCGCCTTTCTCCCCATCACCGTTCTGATGATCGGAGCCTTAAAGACAAAAAGACTGGCCGAAATGATGTTTCTCTCATCTTTTCTCGGCGCAGTCCTGATCCATAAAGAACGGTTCTTCAGCGGTTACATCGATATGCTCTATGGAACCCTGGCTAACCCTTCCTATCAATTCGTATTTCTTATTTTGATGTGCTTCGGTGCTACCATCCGCCTGTTCCAAGAATCCGGTTCCATGGCCGGTCTGGCTAACCTGTTAGACAAATACGCCAACGGTCCGAAGAAGCCGCTGGTTTTGGCCTGGATCATCGGCCTCGTTATGTTCGTGGATGATTATCTGAACACCTTGGCGGTGTCCTTCTCCATGAGAAATACCACCGACCGAAACCAGATCCCCAGAGAGCACCTGGCCTTCCAGTCCAACGCCATCGCTTCTTGCATCTGCGTCCTGATCCCCTTCTCCAGCTGGAGCGCTTTCACCGTGGGACTTCTGGGCGAGGAAGGTCTGGTCTACGGCGATTACCTGTCGGCCATCCCCTTCATGTTCTATCCCCTGCTCATGATCCTGAGTTGTCTCCTTCTGGCTCTGGGACTCCTCCCCAAAGCCGGTGAACTGAAGAAGGCCTATGCGCGCGTCGCTTCCGGCGGCCCCGTCTTCCAAAAGGAAGCCATCGAAGGCG